>NZ_JBALQK010000001.1:0-12233 GCF_036965845.1 Bacillus sp. JJ1127
CATAGCAAGGATTTAGATGGCGAAAAATTAAAATGTATTTATATATTTAAAGAAGTATTATATGTATAAAAAAATTAAGTAAAATAATTCAAGTAGTGTAGAAGAAATAGGGAGTCACTGATGGGATGAGAAATAGAAAAAGGCTATTAAGTTTATGGAAAACGATTACATTTTTAGTGTGTACTGTCGTTATACTTTCTTTACTTGTAACAGATGTTTTAATTAGTCATAACGTTGAGCGTACGACAGAAGAAAGCCAAGCCGAGAAAGCAAAAACGATTGCACATATTGTAGCAAACTCGCCAATTGTAATCGAAGGTTTAACGGGCAGAGAAGATGTCACTGAAATTCAAACGTATACGAACAGGCTATTAAAAAATACAGGTGTTCAGTTCATTGTCGTTATGGATATGAATGGAATTCGAAAGTCACATCCAGATCCAAACAAAATAGGTCAGCATTTTGTTGGAGGAGATGAAGGGATAGCTTTAAAGGGAAAAGAACATGTGTCTTTGGCTAAAGGAACTTTAGGGACTTCAATGCGAGTATTTGTACCCATCTTTTCTGAAGCGGGAGAACAAATTGGTGCAGTTGCTGTTGGAATTTCAGCTGACAATGTACAAGAAAGAGTCAAGGAAAGTAGACATATTATTTATATTGGCGTTGGTGTCGGAATATTAGTTGGGATTATAGGAGCAATATTATTAGCTAGACATATTAAGAACATTTTATTTGGCCTTGAGCCGCATGAAATTGTAAAAATTTTAGAAGAAAGAGATACGATGCTACAATCTGTAAAAGAAGGAATTATTGCCGTAGATAAAGAGGCGAGGGTTACTTTAATCAATAATGAAGCAAAACGGTTATTTAAGAAAAGCGGCCTTGAAGAAAATTTTATTGGTAAAGATGTTGAACTATATATGCCGAACTCACGTATAAAAGAAGTCTTACAAACGGGGGAAGCGCAATTACATGAAGAACAGAATATTTATGGCATTACAATTGTTACAAATCGAGTTCCTCTATATGTGAAAGGGGAAATAGTTGGTGCAATTGCGACGTTTCGTGACAAAACAGAAATTAGAAAATTAGCGGAGGAATTAACAGGTATTCGGCTGTACGCAGAAGCATTGCGAGCGCAATCCCATGAGTTTATGAATAAAATGCATGTCGTATTAGGACTTACACATATGAAACAGTATGAAGAATTACAGAAATATGTGAGTAGTATGGTATCAGAGCATCAATATGAAATCGGCGGGATTATGAGGAAAATTAAAAATCCTGTATTTGCTGGATTTTTGCTTGGTAAACTTAGTTATGCGAGAGAAAAGAATATACAGCTGATTGTAAGTGAAGATTCTTATTTGCCAGAGACAAATGATGAAAGTATTATTCATGAACTTATTACTATTGTAGGAAATTTAATTGATAATGCAGTAGATGCAGTAATGAATTGTGAAAAGAAGCAGGTCCAGGTTTTGATTCGTTATGAAGATAGATTAATAATTACAGTACAAGATACGGGAACCGGAATAGAAAAAGATAAATTAAATACAATATTCATGAAAGGATATTCCACAAAAGGAGATAATCGGGGCTATGGTTTATATCTTGTAAATGAAAGTATAAAGAGAATAGATGGGGAAATTTATTTTCATTCATTGTTAGGAAAGGGAACGACAATAACAATTGAAATACCATATAAAAGTAGGGATGATATACAAAGATGATTAAAGTTTTGATTGTGGAAGATGATCCGATGGTAGCAATGCTAAATAAGCATTATTTAGAACAAGTAGGAGGATTTGAACTTGTTCATGTAGCTCATTCTGTAAAAGAAGCGATAGGGATACTAGAAAAATCCCATGTAGAATTCATATTACTTGATATTTTTATGCCTGAAGATACAGGCTTTGAGTTGTTAATGTATGTTCGGAATCAAGAAAAGGAAATTGATATTATGATGATTTCAGCTGTACATGATATGGGAAGTATAAAAAAAGCATTGCAATATGGAGTTGTAGACTATTTAATTAAACCATTTACCTTTGAACGATTTAAAGAGGCATTAACCGCATACCGAGAGAAATTTAAATTTATGAAAGAACAACAAAAGATTAGCCAATCGGAATTAGATACACTAATTTTACAAAAAGAAAAAGTAGAACCCTACACAAATCAAGAACTTCCAAAAGGATTAACAAAGCAAACGTTGCAGTTAATATGGAACCAAATTGAATTGCTTCATGGGCAAGCTTTTACAACAGATGAAATGGCACAATTAGTGGGAATTTCAAGGGTTTCTATTCGAAAGTATGTAATGTTTTTAACTGAAATTGGAGTTTTAGAAAATGAAATGGTTTATCAACATGTAGGGAGACCGGTAAGTAAACTAAGGTGCATTGACCATAAGAAAATAGATTTGTATGTATAAGCGGCTTATATAAGCCGCTTATGCTTTTTTTAATTACAAAACTAGTTACAAAACTTACAAAAACTATTTTTCCTATTGGAAGCGTTTTAATATTGTAAATAAGAATATAAGGGGGTGCCATATGGGGATTCAAAACAATATGGAAGCGATGTCATCTGTAGAGGGAACAGAACCAAAGCAAGAATCTTTCGCTTCTAAAATAATGAATATTAAAATCGGTGTTATACCTTTACCGTTATATGTTGTACTAGCAGCGGTTATTTACGCAGCATCTGTATATAATAAGTTGCCTGCGGATATGATTGGCGGATTTGCAGTTATTATGATTATGGGTATTTTCTTAGGCGATATCGGAATGAGAATTCCAATTTTAAAGAACATTGGTGGACCAGCAATTCTTTCGTTATTTATTCCTTCATTGCTTGTGTTCTTTAACTGGATGAACCCAGCGTCAATGAATGCTGCGAATATGTTAATGAAAAAATCGAACTTTTTATATCTATACATTTCTTGTTTAGTAGTCGGAAGTGTTTTAGGAATGAACCGTAAAGTGTTAGTACAAGGGTTTATTCGTATGTTTATTCCGTTAGTTGTAGGAACACTCGCTTCAATTGCGGTTGGATTATTAGTTGGATCATTATTTGGATTTGAAATGAAGAGAACATTCTTCTTTATCATTGTACCAATTGTGAGCGGTGGTATCGGAGAAGGTATTTTACCACTTTCCTTAGCTTACAGTGAGATTTTAAATCAATCATCAGCAACATTTGTATCTCAGCTTATTCCAGCAGCGGTTATCGGAAATATGTTTGCGATTGTAGGCGCTGGATATATGAAACGATTAGGTGAGCAAAAACCAGAACTTAGCGGTAATGGTATATTAGTAAAAACAGGTAATCAAGATGACTTATTAAAAGAACAAAATACAGAAAAACCAATTGACTTCTCATTAATGGGAGCAGGTTTATTAATTGCATGTACGTTCTTTATTTTCGGTGGACTTGCTTCTAAATTTATTGGTATTCCAGGGGCAATCATTATGATCTTTTCAGCAGCACTTGTGAAATACTTTAAATTAATGCCAGCAAAAATGGAGCAAGGTGCGTATCACTTATACAAATTTATTTCAACAAACTTAACGTGGCCATTAATGGTTGGTTTAGGATTGTTATACATTCCGTTAAAAGATGTAGCAGCTGTTCTTTCAGTTGGATATGTTGCGGTGTGCGCATCAGTGGTAATAACAATGATCACGACTGGTTTTATTGTTGGGAAAGTTATGAAAATGTACCCAGTTGAGTCTGCAATTGTAACTGGATGTCACAGTGGATTAGGTGGAACAGGCGACGTTGCGATTTTATCAGCTTCAAACCGTATGGAATTAATGCCGTTTGCACAAATTTCAACGCGTTTAGGCGGAGCTGCAATGGTTGTAGCTGCAACAATTTTATTAAAAATGTTTTCATAATTTATCATCATACAAGCTAGCTATGTAAAAACGTAGCTAGCTTGTCAAATTAGGAGGAGTTTATTTATATGTTAGAAAGTCAAATTAAAGAACGTTCGTTATTGCTTCATAAAGAATTGGTAGGGAAAATTGAAATTACAAGTAAAGTAGAAGTGAATTCAGCTGATGATTTAAGTTTGACATATACACCGGGCGTAGCAGAATCTTGTAAGGCGATTGCAGCGGATGAAGAAACAGCTTATGACTATACAGCGCGCGGTAATATGGTTGCGGTTGTCTCAGATGGAACGGCAGTACTTGGATTAGGTGATATTGGACCGAAAGCAGCTATGCCTGTTATGGAAGGAAAAAGTATTTTATTTAAAAAGTTTGCGAATGTCGATGCATTCCCACTTTGTCTTGGAACGACTGATGTAGATGAAATCGTAACCATTGTTAAAAATTTAGAACCTACATTTGCAGGGATTAATTTAGAAGATATTGCAGCGCCGCGCTGTTTTGAAATTGAAAAGCGTTTAAAAGAAGAAACAAACATTCCAGTGTTCCATGATGATCAGCACGGAACAGCGATTGTTGTTTTAGCGGCAGTTATTAACGCGTTAAAAGTAGTAAATAAAACGATGGATGAAGTGAAGATTGTTATTAATGGTGCTGGTTCTGCAGGGATTGCAATTGGTAAATTGTTATTAAAAGCAGGCGCCGAGCATATTACGTTAGTAAGTTTAGAAGGTATCGTTTGTGAAGAAGAATCATGGATGAACCCTGCACAAATCGAGATTGCGAAACAAACAAATCGTGAATTTGTACGTGGAACATTAAAAGAAGCGATTGACGGTGCAGACATTTTTATCGGTGTATCTGCCCCTAACGTATTAACAAAAGAGCTTGTGAAGACAATGAATAAAAATCCAATTGTGTTTGCAATGGCAAATCCAGTACCAGAAATATTCCCAGAAGAAGCACTAGAGGCTGGAGCAGCTGTTGTTGGAACGGGACGTTCTGATTATGCAAACCAAGTGAACAATGTATTAGCATTCCCTGGTATATTCCGTGGTGCATTAGATGTACGTGCAACAGATGTCACAGAAGAAATGAAGCTAGCGGCAGCGTATGGAATCGCTAACATCATTACTGATGAAGAACGTAATGAAAACTATGTAATTCCGAATCCGCTAGATAAACGAGTTGTCCCAAGTGTTGCAGCTGCAGTAGCAAAAGCAGCAATTGAATCAGGGGTAGCGCAAATTACAAAAATGCCAAATTATGAATCATAAAAAAACAGTGCCTTCTTACAAAAGAAGGCACTGTTTTTTTGGGGAGATAAGAAATTAAAATAATAAGGAAATCGTATCTCCGTTTATTTTTTGATAATATGAATAATCATTATTTCTCGTAGCATTATTGATTCAACTCCATTGCAACTTGCTTTCCATTTGCGAAAACTTCTAACACTGCAACTACAACTTCCATTACTTTTTTCATTTCTCATCTCTCCTCAGTTTTTGTTTCAGTTCTTACTTTTAGTATAAGGGAGAGCAAAAGATGTAACTATCGAAGTAGGTGACGTAGAAATTACATTGTTGTAAGGAACAAATGAAGATTTGTCACTTTATTCTACGTTAATAACAAGTTGCTCGTAATATTTTTCATTTACATATACATTTAATAACCATAACCCAGAAGACGGTAGTGACATAAGCAGGGGCATTTCTTTTATATCAGGTTGGATTTGATTTGGTGCTGTCCAATTTTTTTCGGAATTTTCATTTAAAAAGAGTACAGGAGTTGGAGTGGTGGACCCTTGTTTTAAAGCAATAATGGAGAATTTTCCGGTTGGCATTTGCGGATCGAGAAAAAACCACATATGTTCCATTTTTTCGTTCGAAGTAAACGAGCTATCTGCAATTGCGATTTTTCCTTCGATTCCTTTTAATGGAGTTTTACCTTCTACAAATGAAGGGCTTTCTTCCCAATTCACATCTTTTAAGACGCTAAGGTGGAAAAATGAAGGTGCATTTGTTTGAGGATTTGAGGCTTCAATGATTTCTTTTTTTTGAGTTTTGGAGTCTTGTTGCATTGCTGCACATCCACTGATAAGAAAGGTGAATAGTAGCGCAGTGCCAATTTTTTTCATTTAACCACACTCCTATTTTTTATTGTTAGTGTAATTGTATTTGCTAGAAGACGGGACAATTCCTGTTAAATGATAAAAAGAGGTTGTAAGTTTAGTACGACCTCTTTTGACATTTCATATTTGTTCAGTTGTAAATGTAGGCTTTGCCGTTTTATTAGAGGTAGAGATTAAAGAGGCTATTCAATTATTATATAATGCGTGGTTTACAGCATAAAAAAATCCTCAAGTATACGAGGATTTTTTTATTATTTCTCTTGATCTAAGAATAAAACCATGTGTTCTTCATCCCAATATTGACCATTATATTTTAACGAACGTTCTTGAACACCGAATGTTTTAAAGCCCAATGATTCATAAAGCTTTTTTGCACCATCATTTCCAACAACAACATCAAGCATGACTTGCTCTATTTCTAATTTTTTTGCGAGTTCAATACATTCTTTAATAAGAGATTTTCCTGCTCCAAGTCCACGTGCTTTTGGAGATACATATACAGAACCAATCTTCGCTTTATGCTCTTGTTTTACATATGGTTTCGTTTCCAATGTTGCAACTCCAATTAGCTTATCATCTTTAAATACACCAAGTGTGTAGTTTTCATCTTGTGCTAATTTTTGTGCTTTATATTCAATTGGACATTCTTTATTAATAATATCTTCATAAGAGGAACTAAAAGCTTCCGGATTTTGTTTTAACCCTTCTACACGAAGTTCTAAGTAAATTTCGGCCTCTTGCTTTGTTAATACATGGATTTCCAATTATATCATCCTCCAAATCGTTTCCAGTTGTATTTATATTTTATATTGAAATAAAAATAATTTCAAAAGGTCAGCTTATATGAGTAGGACTTATAAGTTTTTCTGACCTTTTGTGAGCAGATATTAGTTATTCAAATAATAGTACCAGCAGTTTTATAGGGCCACTGATGATGTAGTGTATATACTATTCAAATGGTAATTCAATTATAAATTCTGTTCCAATTCCTAATTCACTTTTTACGTGAATAGATCCATGATGTAGTTCTACAATTTCTTTTGCAACAGCTAATCCAATCCCTTTACCACCTGTAGCTCTAGTTCTAGATTTATCAACTCGATAAAAGCGGTCGAAAATATGAGGAATGTCTTCTTTTGGAATACCTTCTCCTTCATCTTGTACACATATAGTAAAAGTATTCTCCTTTTTAAGCACACTGATTGTAATCATGGATTGCTCATGGGAGTGTTGATAAGCGTTATGTAATAGATTTAACATTACCTGTTCCATTCGCCGTTCATCCATATAAACTTCCAAATTACCCTTACAGTGCAATTGAATTTGCATTTCTTTTTTTGTAAGTGTTGTTTTTGTTTTTTCAATCATTTTTTCGAGAAATGGTTGAATCGATACTCTTTGCTTTTTAATAATAAATTGATGCTGCTCTAGTTGAGCAAGGTCAAATAAATCTTGCACAAGTTCTGTTATACTGTCAGTTTCATCCTCGATAATTTGTAAATATTCTTCGCGCTCTTCTTTCGATAAAGAATCCCTTTTTGCAACCTTCGCATAGCCTTTCATATAAGTAAGCGGAGTTAATAATTCATGTGCAACACTAGCAAGAAACTCATTTCGCTCTTTTTTCATATAGGTTAGTTCGCTAGATAATTCTTCAATAGTTGTCGCTAAACTACCAAGTTCATCATTGCGTTTAATGCCTAATTTAATTGGTTTATTTAACTTTAACATTCCTTCTGTTGCCCGTTTCATTTTAATGAGTGGATCGGTAATGACGCGAGAAAAGATAAAGACAGAAATTGTAGTTAAAAGAAGGGTTACGATCCCGACAATAATAAATTGATTTGTTAAACGAAGGATCATTTTTTCTAAGAAGGATGTATTTAAAAACATATGTACATATCCAGAAACGTGTCCATTAATAATAATTGGACTTGCAGTTGAAATGAATTTAGACTGTTTCCAGTCTTTCTCAGTTGTTGTTCCGTTTCTTGAAATAGATTTTATTTTGCAAGCAAGCTGTTTCTTCATATCTTCTGTTACAAGATCTGAAGCAGACAAGATTTTTCCATTGGTGTCTGTTATGACTAATGTTGTATCTGAATTAGAGTGAGATTCTATTTCAGCAACATATTCAATAACACGCGGCGCATGTCCTTTTTTCATAGATTTTTCAATAACATTACGATAACGATTTCCTTTATCTAAAAGGGAGTTTGTTTCTTCAGCGATACGCATATTAGTAAGGCTTCTGTGACAAGAGAAAAAAGCTATTGCTTCAATACATAAAGCTAATATTAAAAAGTATGTACCAATCTTGAGTGAAAGTTTGTTCATTGTTTCACCGTACCTTTATTGTATATAAAGTGAAACTTTAATCAGTGGGGGTTTTTCATTTTCCCACTGACCAAAGCAATTATTCACTTTTCCATTTATAGCCTACTTTATAGACAGTTTCTAAATATTCTTCGACAGGAAAGCCTTTCTTTCGTAATTTATCGCGAATATTTCGGATATGTGAATCAACAGTACGATATTCAATGTCTGTTTGATATCCCCATATCTTTTCGATTAAATCATCACGACTGTAAGCGCGGTTTGTGTTTTGTAAAAACAGTCCTAATAATGAAAACTCAATCGGTGTAAGTGAAATTTTCTCATCGTAAACAGTAACCGCATGCTTTGTTTTATCCCATTCAATGCCATTAAAGCTAACAAACCCATCTTTTTTTGTCCGTCGCAATACTGCTTCAATTCTTGCAACAAGTACTTGTTCATCAAATGGCTTTGTAATATAGTCATCAGCGCCCATTGTGAGTCCTTTTACCATATCGTAATTTTGATTACGGGCGGTTAGCATTATAATGGGAACATTACAAATTTGACGGATTTGGTAACATGTCTCCCATCCATCCATCTTGGGCATCATGACATCTAGCAAAATGATGTCAAAATCTTTTTGTTGAATTAGTTCAAGAGCTTCAACTCCAGACGTGGCTTTCATACAGAAATAACCACGTGGACTTAGGAATAAATCTAATAATCGCAACATGCGTTCTTCATCATCTACTAATAAAATTTTTATCATATTTTTGTGCACCCCAAAAAATTCATTCTACCTTGTATAGTTTACATGAAAATGATAAAAAACTCTGTTTATGTGATTGGATTTTTTCTACCAAAGCAATTGACATAAAAAATGCACTACTTTTGCAAAACTCTTTTTTATAATAGAACATGTAGCGACACAAAATACCCTATGTTGCGACATAACGTCATGTCATTTTATTTATAAAATGACAATTCCATTCTATTGTGTATGTGGGATAGTGAGGATTTTCGTATTCACCTCGCATCGGATAAGAAAAGTTTCCTATCTCACACTTTTTTGTTATAAAGGGGACTATACACGTGAATAAAAAAGAAGAACGTTTACAAAAAGAAAAGCAAGAGCGTAATGCTATTGTGATGTGTATTGCAGTATCTATGCTAATCATTGTGAAGTGTGCTAATAAATTTTTTGGGATTTTATAATAGATGAAAAAAGCTAGTCGTTTCTTTTGAGAAACAACTAGCTTTTTTATTTTTCCTTAACAAGAGCGCATACAGAATTCTAGTTAGGGAGGGATAACGGATCAAAAAATGATAGAAGTGTTAAACAATAAACCAAGGAAGAATTGCTAACCCAGATGTTACAATTACTGTACCACAAATTAGAAAGATAAAATGTTTATTCTGTTTCATCTCGCATTCTCCTTTAACTAGTAATTTAATTCCATTGCTACGTAAGTACAAATTGAAAAATCGACAAAACCTTTCTTTTAGATGGGAGAGAGAATCCACTCATGCATAGAAGCGGTCAGCTCCTTTTTTAGCCCCATGCCGTGTGAAACCAAAAGGATAAAACAAGTGGAGCTCTCTTTTTATTTTCATAGCCGTGATTTATATGTCGGAAAATCAAACGGGAATATATATAGGGAGAGAGAATCCACTCATGCATAGAAGCGGTCAGCTCCTTTTTTAGCCTCATGCCGTGTGAAACCAAAAGGATAAAACAAGTGGAGCTCTCTTTTTATTTTCATAGCCGTGATTTATATGTCGGAAAATCAAACTGGAATATATATAGGTGGGAGAGCGAATCCACCCATGCATAGAAGCGGTCAGCTCCTTTTTTAGCCCCATGCCAAGTGAAAACAAAGAGAGAAAATAAGTAGCGGTCACTTTTGGTTCCTCATAGCAGCGACTTATATGCTCAAAAATCAAAATGAATATATACATATTTTTCGTTTACTATTACTTCGAATACTTCCATCATTTTTTTCATCTGTTATCTCCTTATTGTCATTTCGTATTTTTAGTATAACGAAGAAGCTAAGAGAGAACGATCGATAAAGGTGACGTGAACATTACATTGTTGTAAGAAAAAAAGCACCTTTATATGAAAAAGATGCTTTTAAGGAAATCTATATAGGGTTAGTTATTTAAAAATAAAATCATATGTTCTTCATCCCAATATTGTCCGTTATGTTTTAACGCACGTTCTTGAAAACCATATGTTTGAAAGCCGAGTGATTCGTATAATTTTTTCGCAGCTTCATTTCCAACAACAACATCCAGCATGAGTTGTTCTACATGTAGTTTATGAGCATTTTCAATTATGGCGTTGATTAAAGCTCGCCCAGCCCCAAGACCACGAGCTTTTGGAGAGACATATACAGAACCGATTTTTGCTTTATGTTCTTGTTTAATGAGCGGCTTTGTTTCTAAAGTGGCAATTCCAATTAAATCGTTATCTGTAAAGACACCGATTGTATACTTATTAGGATTAGCTAAACGTTTTGCCATTGCAGCAACAGGATCTTCTTGTTTTAGCACATCTTCATAAGAGGAGCTAAAGGCTTCCGGATTCTTTATTAGGCCTTCCATACAAACTTTTAAATAAATTTTTGCATCCTCTTTTGTTAATAAACGAATTTCCATATCGGTAACCTCCTCAGTTTATCCTGCTCTATAGGAAAAGCTCCTTAAAGTAGAGATTTACAATCCATAAGAGTCGGATGGTTATATTGATAGAATACTTACTGTGTATTCACGAACATATTCTGTGCTTATTCTTTCTTAATTTGTAAAAGAATAAAAAGATATATGCGAGGGATATGTGTCCTCATTTGTTTTAGCGCTTCACTTTATGTAATGAAATTATATATTAACTTCATTAACTATTCAATAGTTAAATATATTACATTTTTATAACTAAAAATGACTCCTATGTAAAGGAGTCATTCTTCTTCGGATTGATACCCTTCAATCCGTTCTGGATGTGTATAAATATTGCAAGAGTGATTACGAATAAAACCAACAACCGTAATGCCTAAATCTTGAGCAAGTTGTAATGCTAATTTTGTTGGAGCGGATTTGGATAGCACAATTTCACAGCCAATTTTAGAAACTTTTAGTAAAATTTCAGATGAAATACGACCGCTAAAGGCGATAATTTTTCCTTTGACAGATATGTTGTTGCGTATACAATGTCCGTATATTTTATCTAATGCGTTATGCCTTCCAATATCCATTCTTGATAGGAGAATGGTATTCCGATCACACAGAGCTGTATTATGAACACCGCCTGTTTGACGAAATGTAGTAGAAGATTGTTGTAAGGTATTCATTAAATGAAAGCATTCTTCAGGAGTAATTGTTACATGTATATCATGTAAATTCTTTGCCTTCGCTGCATCATTGACAAAAATAAACCCTTGTCTACTTTTTCCGCAGCAGGAGGTAACGTATCGTTTGTTATATAAAGTTTGATAAAGTGGATTGATTTGTGTTGCTTTGATATGAACGATTCCTTGTTCTTTTTGTATCCATAATTCATCGATATGCTTATAGGAAGAAATAATCCCTTCAGAAATTAAAAAACCTATTACCATATCTTCTATATAATTTGGAGTGCATACAACTGTGACATATTCTTCACCGTTTAATTTAATCGTTATAGGAGATTCTGTAACAATTTCATCAGCTTGTTCGGAAAATACGCCAGCTTGATAACGCACCATTTTATATGTTTCTTGGACAGGATCCATACTAATTTCCCCTTTATATGTATTTTTCTCCCTATTCATCATAAAACATTGAAAAAATAAAAGCATCTGTTATCTATACATCAATTAAAAAAAGACATAAAACCCCTCTTT
>NZ_JBALQK010000001.1:12379-19702 GCF_036965845.1 Bacillus sp. JJ1127
AGAGCAAACGAGTGTAGGTCACTTTTTATTCTGTATAGCAGGGATGTAGATGTCGAAAAGTTAAAATGTATACATATTATATAAATACAAATTAAAAAACCGGCGTAAAAACCCCTTTCTTTTAGNNAGGGCCTTTTCCTGCCACATGTAAGGATGAAAGCGAGTGTAGATCATGTTTTATTCTGCACAGCAGCAACGTATATGTTGAAAAATTAAAATGGATTTATATAGAAGATTACTTTGGTTATTATCGTATATTTACGATATAATAGAGTAGTAGAATAGTGTCATTTTTAAGGTTTCGTAGTATACCTTTATCATCTAGAATCAACTTCTAAGATAGGATTTCAACAGGGTGTTTCAAAAATATGTGTGGCAGTACAGTTGTGAAAGCGGATTCATAACTGTATTGTACAGTTAGTTGTAAGGAGAGGGGAAACCATGTCAGAACAGAACGTTCGTGTAACTGTTGATGGAAAAGAATTTCTTTCATCTGGTGAAAAAACGATACTGCAATTATTTAACGAAAGTAATTTAGAGCATCCACAGATTTGTCATGTACCAGAAGTAGATCCAATTCAAACTTGTGATACATGTATTGTGGAAGTAGACGGAAAACTTATGCGTGCTTGTTCAACAAAATTGGAAGACGGTATGCATATTGAAAGAAAATCAGCGCGTGCCAAAGAAGCGCAAACGGAAGCAATGGATCGAATATTAGAGAACCATTTATTGTATTGTACAGTATGTGATAATAACAATGGTAACTGTAAGGTTCATAATACGGTACATATGATGGGAGTTGAAGAGCAGAAATATCCATATGAGCCGAAAGTGAGTGCGAGTGAGGTGGATATGTCGCACCCATTTTATCGTTATGATCCGAACCAATGTATTGCTTGTGGACAGTGCGTAGAAGTATGTCAGAATCTACAAGTAAACGAAACGTTATCCGTTGATTGGAGTTTAGATCGACCTCGTGTTATATGGGACAATGGCGTTAGTATTAATGATTCATCCTGTGTAAGTTGTGGCCAATGTGTAACAGTTTGTCCTTGTAACGCATTAATGGAAAAAACGATGCTAGGAGAAGCTGGATTTATGACTGGGTTGAAACCGGATGTGTTAGACCCAATGATTGATTTTGTAAAGGACGTAGAGCCTGGATATAGTAGTATTTTAGCTGTTTCAGAAGTGGAATCTGCAATGCGTAAAACGAAGGTCAACAAGACGAAAACCGTTTGTACATTTTGTGGTGTTGGTTGTTCGTTTGAAGTATGGACGAAAGATCGTCAAATTTTAAAAGTACAACCTGTATCAGATGCACCGGTAAATGGGATTTCAACATGTGTAAAAGGGAAATTCGGTTGGGATTTTGTAAACAGTGAAGATCGCATTACGAAACCTTTAATTCGTCAAGGAGATATGTTTGTCGAAGCATCATGGGAAGAAGCGTTAGAAGTTGTTGCATCTAACATGCAGCATATTAAATCTGAATATGGTAGCGATGCATTTGGATTTATTTCTTCTTCAAAAGTAACGAATGAAGAAAACTATTTGCTGCAAAAGTTAGCTCGTCAAATATATGGAACAAATAATGTGGATAACTGTTCTCGTTATTGCCAATCTCCAGCAAGCGATGGTTTAACAAAAACTGTTGGTATAGGTGGAGACGCAGGGACAGTGAAAGATATTGCGGAAGCTGGCCTTGTTATTATTGTGGGAGCGAATCCAACGGAAGGGCACCCTGTACTTGCTACTCGTGTGAAACGTGCCCATAAATTACATGAGCAAAAACTGATTGTATCAGACCTACGTAAACATGAAATGGCAGAGCGTGCGGACCTATTTGTTCATCCGCGTCAAGGAACTGATTATGTATGGCTTGCGGGAATAACAAAATATATTATTGATCAGGGTTGGCACGATAAGAAATTCTTAGATGAAAATGTGAAGAACTTTGATGAATATAGCAAGATGTTAGAGAAGTATACACTTGATTATACGGAAGATATTACAGGTATTTCTCAAGGTACATTAAAAGAAATGGCTCGTATGGTATATGAAGCAGATGGTACTTGTGTACTTTGGGGTATGGGTGTTACACAAAATACAGGAGGAAGTACAACATCTGCAGCGATCTCAAACTTACTTCTTGTAACAGGTAACTATCGTCGCCCAGGTGCTGGTGCATATCCACTCCGTGGTCATAATAACGTACAAGGTGCTTGTGATATGGCAACATTACCGAACTGGCTTCCAGGCTACCAAGCAGTGTCGGATGATACACTCCGTGCGAAATTTGAAAAAGCATATGGTACTCAAATTCCAAAAGAGCCAGGGCTGAATAACATTGCAATGCTTGCGGCTGCAGAGGAAGGAAAACTCCGTGGTATGTATGTAATGGGAGAAGAAATGGCATTAGTCGATTCCAATGCGAATCATGTGCAACACATTTTAAGTAATCTCGACTTCCTTGTAGTTCAAGACATATTCTTATCAAAAACAGCTCGTTTTGCTGATGTTATTTTACCAGCGGCACCAAGTCTAGAAAAAGAAGGAACATTTACGAATACAGAGCGTCGTATTCAGCGTTTATATGAAGTTATGAAACCGCTCGGTGATTCGAAACCAGATTGGTGGATCGTGCAAAAAGTAGCCCGTGCCCTCGGTGGTGATTGGAATTATGAAAGCCCAAGTGAAATTATGGATGAAATCGCATCACTCGCGCCGTATTATTCACAAGCGACATATGATCGTTTAGAAGGATGGAATAGTTTATGTTGGGGTAGCCATGATGGTAGTGATACGCCATTATTATACGTGGATGGTTTTAACTTCCCTGATAAGAAAGCGCGCCTGTCATTAGATGAATGGGTGCCACCAGTTGTAGCGCCGGAAGAATACGATTTATTATTAAATAATGGTCGTATGTTAGAACATTTCCATGAAGGAAATATGACTAATAAATCAGTAGGGATTTTATCAAAAATTTCTGAGGTGTTTGTTGAGATTTCACCAGAGCTTGCTGCTGAGCGGAATGTGAAAGATGGTGGCCTTGTAGAACTTACATCACCGTTTGGAAAAATCAAAGTACAGGCACTTATTACAGATCGTGTAACTGGAAACGAGTTATATTTACCGATGCACGCGACAGTAAATGAAGAAGCGATTAATATTTTAACAGGAACAGCGACAGACCTATATACTTGTACACCAGCTTATAAACAAACGATGGTGAAAATGCGCGTATTGCGTGAAAAAGGAAATCGTCCGTTACCTGCTTCAAACCCAAGGGATAAAAAACGTCATCCGCAAAATGGTGTTGAAATCGAGCAAAAATGGCAAAGAAAACAATACGTATCACTTGTGGACCAGAATTAGGGGGCGAAGAAAGTGGCAAAAGAAATTACATTGATTCAAAAGAAAGTTATAACAGAAGAAGAAAAGAAACAACAGTTATCAGATGAGCTGTTAACACAATTAGCGGAGAATCAAGAGGCAGTAGCAGAAACGATGCAGCTATTGGCACAATTACAGCAAGCAGGAATTTTAGATGCTGCGATCAGCTTGCTTGCCGCAAAAGAAGATGTTTCTAAAATTGCTGTTGAGCAATTAAATCGTGAACCAGTAAAAAATGCATTAAATAATATGATGGGGGCAGGAGAAGCATTATCTTCTGTAGATCCAGAAATAACAAAACAGGTAACATCGAGTTTAGTGACAGGATTACAATTTGCGACAGATGAATTAAAAACAGGTAAAAAAACAAAGGTTATGGACTTTTTTAAAGTCTTAAAAGATCCTGATATCAATAGAGCGATTACATTTGGCTTTAGTTTTCTAAAAGCATTTGGACAAGGGTTAGAGAAAAAATAAACTAGAGAAAGAGTGATGGGGGAAAGGAACCATCACTCTTTTTTATGAGTGTGTATAAGAGTGTTCATGTTAAGCGGAATATATTATTATAAAAAAGATGGATGTGAACTGGAAATATATAAATCCATTTTAATTTTTCGACATTTACATCCCTGCTATGCAGAATAAAAAGTAACCTACTTTTTACTTCGCATGTGGTAGAAAAAGGCCCTGATCGCTTCTATGCATGAATAGATGCTCTCTCCCGCCTAAAAGGAGGATTTTTATGTCGGTTTTTAAAGTGATGTATATATATGGAATCCATCTCAAATATAGTTTTAGAATTTGGAGGGGTTTATGCTACACCGTAAAAGACTATCTATACCAGGAGTCATGAGACATTCCTTTCAAACGGTACGGTTTGCTTTTTGGAATGTGCTGGCTTTTCAGCTTGTTTATAAATTATTAGCGGCGATCGTATTTATACCGCTATTCCGTATGATTTTTAATAAGTTATTATATTGGGGCGGCTATGCAAATGCGACAAATGATGAGTTGCTAGCGTTTTTGAAAACACCATATGGTATTGCAGCTATTTTAATTTTATCGATATTGGCGCTCTTCCTCATTTTTACAGAGTTTGCAGTTCTTATTATTATTTCATATTTTGCACATAAACGACAAAAGGTGAAATTACGCCCGATCTTGTATAAAACGGTAACGTATTTACCTTCTTTTTTCACATATTGTTTGCCAGGATTCATCTTGTATGCTGTTGTATTGTTACCTCTATTAAGCTTGGGATATCAATCTGCATTAATCCCAGAAATTCAAATTCCAAATTTTATTACTGGTGAATTGTTTAAAACGACAATGGGGCAAATAGGTTACTACACTTTCTTTGCTGTAGTTGCATACTTGAATCTTCGTTGGATTTTTGTGTTACCGATTATTGTTTTAGAAGAAAAAACATTTCGTACAGCTGCACGCAAAAGCGCAAATTTGGTAAAAGAAAATTTCTTTAAAGTATTGTTCTTTTTAGTTGGCTTTTTGCTTTCAATCGGAATCGTATTTGTTTTACTTACAGGTATATACTTGCTATTTTTATGGGGTGTGTATGAATTTACAAACCCAAAAGGAACATTTGCCTTATTAGCAGAATCAACTCTATCAGTATTTTTAACGAGTACATTGTATTTATTTAGCTTTATTGTAACACCGTTTTATATTATGGCATTGACAAGGCTATATTTACAAAAGGTTTCAGTTGAAGATGTTCTATTAGAAGAGGGATTAGATTATTCAAAAACAAAAGCAGATAAATGTTTCTTTAAAAAGCATCGCTTGAAATTTATCGGTGTATATATTGTTGGGGTTTTCACGGTTGGTATGGTAGTTGCGTTCATTGTGACGTTTATTTCGAATTCCTATAAAGAGCCAGTGATTATGGCTCATCGTGGATATACTTCAAAAGGAGTAGAGAATACGAAAGAGGCAGTGCAAGGTGCGATTGATGCAAAAGCGGATTATGCTGAAATTGATGTATTGCAAACAAAAGATGGTGAATTGGCCGTTATACACGATTTGAAATTAAAGCGTCTTGCGAATGCGAATGTACATGTATCAGATTTGACGATGGATGAACTACGGAAACTTAATCTTAGTCAAGATGGATTCTCTGGGGAAATTAGCACACTTGATGAGATTATTAAGCTTGCAAAAAATAAGATAAAACTTAATATAGAAGTGAAATTGCACGGGAATGAGAATGAAAAAGATTTTGTAAAGAAGGTATTAAAAACAATTAAGGATAATGACTTTGAAAAGCAATGTATAATTCAAACATTGCACTATCCGCTTATTAAAGAATTTAAGCGTGCAAATCCAGATATAAAAGTAGGGTATGTACTCTATGCAGGTATAGCAAATTTAAAATATGTTCAAGCAGATTTTTATGTAGCAGAAGAATATATGTTGAATAAGCAATTAGTACAATCAGCTCATAAATTAAATAAACCGATTTATGTATGGACTGTAAATGATATGGAAAGCTTAAGGAAATATTATAAGCTTAATGTTGATGGGATTATTACAGACTATCCTGAGGATGCAAAAGAAACCATTAAGATGATGAAAGAGCAAGACGAAAGTGGAACGGATATGTTTGATAAGATTACAGAAACAACGGAAGATTTATTTTCCAAATTATTTATGAGTTATCCAGCTGCCAGTTAAATATCGGCAGCTGTTTTTTCATTAAAAACCTTTCTTTTTAGGTGGAAGAGAGTATCCGGCCATGCATAGAAGCGGTCAGAGCCTTTTTTAGCCCCATGCCGTGTGAAACCAAAAGGATAAAGCAAGTGGAGATCTCTTTTTAATTTCATAGCCGTGATTTATATGACGGAAAATCAAACTGAATATAGATAGGTGGGAGAGAATATCCGACATGTATAGAAACGGTCAGAGCTTTTTCCTATTCCATGCCAGGTTAAAACAAAGAGAGAACACATTTTGTGATGTAGATTGTTCAGTCGAAGTATGAATGAAAAATTCTTAAACTATACAATTTGCCTTTTAGATGAAATTATTGACTAGTTACACTATACTTTAAGTAAAGAGAAACAGAATAGAGAAAATGGTTTTATACTGCTAGAAATAGCGTTTTTTAGAGGTATCGTTCTAGTTTTTATAAGTTTTTTTAGAACGATGTATATTTTGTGTAATATAAAGAGGTGTTAATGGAATGAAATCTTATACACAATTTGAGAGAAGAAAATACATACTTGATGAGCTCGAAAAATACAATCGAGTGATGGTGAATGATTTAGCAAAGGCGTTAAATGTTACCACAGAAACAATTCGAAGAGATTTAGACATGATGCATAAGGAAGGTAAGCTTACGAAAATACATGGTGGTGCAGTTAAGAAAAAAGATCATACGATTGAATTTTATTTTGACAAACGTCGATCTGAGAATATTGAAGAAAAACGAAAAATTGCTATGGAAGCAAGTAAACTGGTAGAAGATAATGATATTATTGCAATTGAAATTGGGACGACTACGATGCAAATTTTGGATTTTATACATGATAAAAAGAATTTGACAATCCTAACAAACTCGATACCTGCTGTCAATAAAGTTATTGAACTTAAAGAACAGTATGGTTCATTTGATTGCAAATTAATAGTTTTTGGTGGAATGTTAAATTCCAATTCATTAGCATTGTCTGGAGAAATGACGTTAAACTATCTTGACCAATTTACTGTTAATAAATTATTTGCTTCGTGTGATGGAATTTCTTTAGAAAAGGAACTGACGTGTTCATATATTGAGGACGCACAAATTTTTCAGCAATTAAAGAAAAATGCAAAACAAGTTGTGATGATGATAGATGAGTCAAAGTTTAATTTAACAAAGTTTTATAAAAGCGGAAATTTTGAGGATATTGATGCGTTGTATACAAA
>NZ_JBALQK010000002.1:0-37885 GCF_036965845.1 Bacillus sp. JJ1127
CTACTAGCTCTTCTTCAGAAGCTTTTTCTACTATTTCAGCAACATTCTCTCCCAAAATAGTTTTCTCAACTGGCTGCTGTTCTTCTATTTCTTTCTTACATTCAATTTCTTCCATTAACGTTGTATCCATATTCTCTACCTTTGAATCTAGTAATTCCTCTTGTAGAGATTCTTCGTTTCCTCCGTTATCATCTTGTGATAACGCCACTACATCTTGTTCTTGCTCAAATACTTGTACGTCTTTGGCGGTATGTTCTTCTTTGCCTTCCTCGTCCTTTTGCTGTAAATCCGGTTTATGGAGTAAGTAATCAGCTGATTCTTCACGAGGTTCTCTAATTTCCTGCGCTTTTTCTTGCTCTTCTAATGAAGGAATGGAACGCTCAGTCTCATAACCATTTTTCTCTAGCCATTGATCAACAACTGACTTTTCTTCTTTATTTTCTTGTTGATCTTGTTCTGATACTTCTTCATAACGATTAGAAGGAATACGAGATTCTTCTGAGAACTCTGATAGCGAATACCCTTTTTTCTCTAACCAAGCATCAACAACTGATTTTCCTTCAGCGGATATTTCAAGATCTTCGCTTTCTTTTTCTTCCTCCTGAACATGTTTTGGTTCTACCGAAGGACGATTATATCCATAGATAGGCGAAATCATTTCCGTTGGGCGAAACGGTCTTCGATTACTTTCTTGCACCACTGTAGATGCTTTTTGGATGACAGGCTCTGGTTCAGGCTCAAATTCTGGTTCTCTAAATGTAGGAGTTGGTTCTTCCTCAACATATCTGCGTCTACGTCCCTCCGTGCTTATTTTTCTTTGGAAAGACTGTTCTTCAACATGTGTTGATTCTCCGACAACCTCTTCATTAAACCCATCATCTGGTATTAATGGGAAACGGCACTTTACAGCTTGATTTCGACTCGCCATTTGTGCTTCTCTTGCTTCAGTGTAGTGGTTCACACGAGGAATTTTCGGCTGACTTTCAGTGTGTTTCGGTACTTCTTTATTCATCGCTGTTTTTTCTTCCTGATGTTCCTCTTTGTTAAACAGCTTTTTCATCCAATCTAACATGCTTACCACTCTTTCTACTAAATAGTAACATCCTTTATTGTATCAGCATTCAGCAAAAAGTGCAGGTAAAATTACGTTCATTCACTTTCTCTACCATATTCCAATTTCTTAGTCCGTACTGCATGAAAAAACAGCAATCTCCTCTATCAGACTGCTGTTTATGATTTACTCTTTCGATATTCTTCTACACTATCTGTTACGCTTTGCAGCAATGAATGTAAATATTTTGGATCAGATAATTTCCGGTCCTCTTCAGGATTCGACATAAATCCGAGTTCAAGTAAAACCCCTGGAACTTTCGACCAATTAAATCCAGAAAGATCATCTCGAAACTGAATCCCGTTTACTTTTACCTGGCTGTTTTCTTTCATTTTCTTTACGATAATTTGAGAGACTTGTAAACTTTCAGTATAAATTCCTTTTGTATATGTATTTCCTTCTGCTGGTGCCAACACGGCAAATCCTTTTTGTCCTTGGTCCTCAGAACCATCCGCATGGAGGCGTAAAAATAAATTTGCTTGGTGATCGTTTGCAAATGTTGCCCTCTCTTTATTACTTATATCAACATCATGCGACGTTCTTGTCATAAGCACTTGAATCCCTTTTTCTTCGAGTTTCTTTTTCAATATCATAGCTGCCTCTAACGCAAGAACGGATTCCCTCTTTTTCGTCACGACTCCTGTTGTTCCATCGGTTACTTTATATTTTTGCACCGTTGTCCCTGGACTAATTGGTTCTAGATTTAAGTTTGCTTTCTCTTGATGACCAGGATCAATCACAACAAGAAACTTCCCTTGTTCTTCATTCATATCCGCTTTTGCCTCATTACTAGTTGCTTGTTGCTCTATTTGTCCGGCAGGAGATGTTTGCTCAGGTTTTAGCTCTTCAGCCGATAATTCCCCATGCGTCTTTTCTGCTTGTTCATTCGGCTCTACAACTTGCGGTTCTGATTCCGTTTTATTTTCTTGTTTCTCAAGTTGTTTTTCTGATGGAGTGTCTTGCTTTTGTTCAATATTTTTTTCACCGTTATCTTGTACGGAAGATGCTCGTTCTTTTTGGGAAGACGTTTTTTCTTGTTCCTTCGAACATGCCCCCATATATACTCCAATTAATGCAATTACACACATCATTTTTATATACTTCATATATTTTCTCCCCATCCCCCTGCATATGCTCCGCCTAAAAACACTCTATTTTTCTTTGAATTGCTTCATAACTTCATCTATATAAATCCATTTTAATTTTTCGACATCTAAATCCCTGCTATGCAGAATAAACAGTAACCTACACTCGTTTGTTCTTTCTGTTTTTACTTCGCATGTGGCAGAAAAAAGCCCTGACCGCTTCTATGCATGGCTAGATGCTCTCTCCCACCTAAAAAGAGGGGGTTTATGTCGGTTTTTTAATCGATGTATATATACTACGAGCAATACAGACTGGTTAGCTGAGGAAGTTCTTTCACTTTCGGTTGTTGTCTCATACGCTCTTTTTCTTATTTTTCTAAATTTTAACTAATTTGTTTTTAAAATACAATATAGTCTTTTGGAAAAATCGTTACAATCTAAGAACATTTATGCAAAAAAAATAGCCTCATTTATCATGAGACCATTTCTTCTATATAAATCCATTTTAATTTTTCGACATCTACATCCCTGCTATGCAGAATAAAAAGTAACCTACACTCGTTTGCTCTTTCTGTTTTTACTTCGCATGTGGCAGAAAAAGGCCCTGACCGCTTCTATGCATGGCCAGATGCTCTCTCCCACCTAAAAAGAGGGGGGATGTCGGTTTTTAATTGATATATATCAATTAAAATTTAAATTCTTGTCCAACTTCATAGCCGTCTTCTAATACAAGAATACCTTTTTCCTGAGGAGCATCTGGAAGCTCTAATTCACGTGCAGAGCAAAGCATACCAGAAGATGGCGTACCACGAAGCTCAGCTGGTTTAATTAACATACCACTTGGCATGACAGCACCAATTTTCGCAACAACAACTTTTTGTCCTGCATCAACGTTTGGTGCACCGCATACGATTTGTAATGTTTCTGTACCAATTTCTACTTTACAAATGCTTAATTTATCAGCATTTGGATGTTTTTCTTTTTCAGCTACATAACCAACAACAAATTTTGGTGAAAGATCTGCTTCTACTTTTTCTTCAAAGCCGTTCTTTGCTAAAATTTCATTGATTTTCTCAACAAGCTCTTTCGTTAACGTAATGTTTCCTTTTTCTGTTACTTCTAAGTAAGAAGATGCATTAAAGATGTTAAATCCTCCTGTTACGTTGCTTTCACGATCATAAACGCGAGCAACATCTCCTTTACGATCAAACGTACGATTTTCTAAAGTAATATCTTGTAAGGCAACAATTAACGTGTCACCAATTCCTTCAAGGTTGTAAAAAACGTTCACTTCGTTCATCCTTTCTCTTTTCCATCTGTCTTCTTCCGATTCTTCGCTAAAATAAAGATTGGTTCAAAGTCACCATCTTCATATACAAATGAAAGTGATGTAATCGGAACATGCCCTTCGGCAAAAAATTTCATTGTCATTTGTGCAATAATATCATAACCGATTTCGTTCACGATATCAGCAATAATTAAAACATCTTGATGCGGAACAGCCACGACCATGTCGCCAGAAATTTTCTCACGCATTGATTGTAAGAGCGATTCATTTAAAATACGACTCGCATCATAGCCATCATTTGTGTTTAAGAAATAAAATGTATTGCCAGCCACTTCATCTTGTTTAAATGTATGACTTAATGAACGTACATTAAACAATGCCATCTCACGTACTTGCTGCTCTGTAAGCTCTAATTTTTGCAATAAATGCTCGTCAATTAATCGATATGTTTTATTGGAATCTAATGCATAATAAATGCGCGTTTCTGCTGTATGATCCGTCATTAAAAATGGATTTCCTGCTTCCGCTTGTTTCGGGAAAGAAGTTGAACGAATAACAGGTAAAATTTTCGCTGTACTAGTTTCTTCTTTATGCATGGCGATTAACGCTTCTTGCACGTAATAAGCAACCTCTTCAATTGCCGTTTCTTTTTTCACCTCCCACTTTGCTACAACTCCTGGAAGCGATACGCTAATGCCCTTTTTCGTATCCTTTTGTTCAATACGGAGGACATCTTTTTCACTATCGTAATGAAAGTCCCATTCTGGGCGAGATAATTTTTTCATTAACTCTTCTTTCATCTTTTTATTTGTCATTTTCATTTCGTTTGCCTCCCTTCCAAAAAAATAACCTCCCCGGCGAAGGTAGAGGTTGTTTTTACAATTCAATTGGCTAATCGCCTTATTTTAAACCTTCAATAAACGCTTCGATTTGTTCTTGTGTTTTACGATCTTTGTTTACATAGCGTCCAGTTTCTTCACCTTTATTGTACGCTACAAAGCTAGGAATGCCAAATACGTCTAACTTCACGCAAAGGTCAATAAACTCGTCACGATCTACATAGTAGAATGAGAAGTCACTATATTTCTCTTCTACTTCTGGCATAAACGGGTCAACAAAGCGGCAATCTGGGCACCATTCTGCTGAGAACATAAAAATGATGTTCTCTTCATTTTTTAATTCTTGGAATTGCTCCATACTTTCTAATGATTTCATCTATATTTCCTCCTCTAACGAAGTGTATCTTTTCATGTCTAATCTTCTTTTATACTACCATACATCACGCACGGTGCAAGGTTTATGCTTGTTTTTCGTCATACTTATATTGTCCAATTAATAGCTTTACAACATGTACAAATAACTCTGTACGATCCACGTAATGATCTGTAAAAATACCAATCGCTCCTTCATGACTGCGAATGTCTTTCCGCTGTACAAACGCCTCCATTACTTCACTTAATTCTTTTCCGCTCTCAAGAGGGGCAAGAAACTCATCTGGTAACTTAATGCGCGCACCGCCCGCTACAAATACTTTTCCAGCGCTTGTTGCTAAAGCACCCCAGTTACACATAAACAAGCCGTGCTCTGTTTTCATGACGCCGCCTTCTAATCCAAATCCAATGTCAGCTTCTTCTGCTTTCAATGCTCGCTTCGCTCTATTGATTGCTCCTTGCATCGTTTCTTCATCAGTAAATGGCTGTGCTGCTACTCCTGAAGGAACAGAAAGAGACGTAATCGTAACATCTTTCCAAACCTTCTCCACAGCCCCAACCTTTGTTTTATTCTTCGATCCAACTACTACCTTCATTTCATTCACCTCCATATATAAATTCACAATTGTGCTCTAACCTTACACGTCCACATAACTCCTAGCCTCGTACATAAAAATAGGATTCTACACTCTTCCTATGCCGGGGTTTACATCGAGCGAGCACCAATTAGGCACTGACCGCTACCACACATCGCTGGGTCATCTCTCCAACCTAAAAAAAGAAAGAGGTTTTCCCTCCTTCCTTATTTAAGCGTTATTTTTAATTGTTTCTAACGTCGTCTTATCTGTTGCTTTCACAAGCTTCGTAATTAATTCTTTTGCCGCTGCATAATCATCAACATGTAAAATAGATGCATGTGTATGAATGTAACGAGCACAAACACCAATTACTGCTGATGGAATGCCTGAGTTACTTGTATGTACACGGCCTGCATCTGTACCACCTTGTGAAATAAAGTATTGGTACGGAATATTATGTGTTTCTGCTGTATCTAAAATAAATTCACGCATTCCTCTATGCGTTACCATTGTACGGTCGTAAATACGAAGGAGCGCTCCTTTTCCTAATTGACCGAACTGCGTTGTATCACCGGATGCATCATTTGCTGGACTTGCGTCAAGCGCATAGAAGATATCTGGCTGAATCATATTAGCAGCTGTTTGCGCCCCGCGAAGACCCACTTCTTCTTGTACAGTCGCACCAGAATATAGTGTATTTGGCAGAGTTTCATCTTTTAATTCTTTTAATAATTCAATTGCAAGACCGCAGCCGTAACGGTTATCCCAAGCTTTCGCCATGATTTTCTTTTCATTTGCCATTGGTGTAAACGGACAGATTGGAACGATTTGTTGTCCTGGCTTCACGCCAATTTCCAGCGCATCTTCATAGCTATCTGCACCTATATCAATTAGCATATTTTTTATATCCATTGGTTTTGCACGCTGCGCGTCACTTAGTAAGTGAGGTGGAATTGAACCAACAACCCCAACGATAGGGCCATTCTTCGTCATAATTTGTACACGCTGTGCTAGCAATACTTGACTCCACCAGCCACCTAGCGTTTGGAAACGAATCATCCCGTTTTTCGTAATTTGCGTAACCATAAAGCCAACTTCATCCATGTGGCCCGCTACAAGTACACGTGGGCCATTTTCGTCACCTTTTTTAAGACCAAACACACTGCCTAAACCGTCTTGGACAATTTCATCCGCATATTTACTTAGCTCTTGTTTCATAAAACGGCGTACATCATGTTCAAACCCTGATGTCCCTTGTAATTCTGTTAACGTACGAAATAATTCTAATGTCTCTTTATTCACGAAGTCCCCTTCTTTCAAACCTTAGTAGAATACCTTCTTTATTGTAACGAAATTTTCGAAATGTTTCTAGTTTCTTCTTTTTTCGTTAAAATTGCATTATAATTATTATCGATACACTATTTTACAGAAGCGAGGTGAATATATGCGCTGGAAAGGTTTACTAGCTGGCCTTGGCATTGGCTTTGCAGCTGGTTATCTTGTTGCAAACAAAGTTCAAGAACAATCCCATATTTCTTCAGAGAAAGCATTAAAAATGGTCAAACAAGCACTAAGTCATAAAGGCGAAATTACTGGCTCATGGGTACATATGGTTCCAGAGACGTTTGAAAAATATGATGTCGCGTACGAAGTATACCGTGGTGGCCTCACAACGAGTTTAAATGATATACAAGAACGATTTGAATTTTTAGTAGATGCAAAAACAGGTACTGTTTTAGAAGTAAAAGCTGCGTAAAAGGCGTTAGCTACTCCGAAAGCATAGGTTTAAATAAAGCAAAATTTTAATTAATACTGGTTTACTTTATCATCCGCTGATTATTCGCCCTCACCAATCGGGCTTTACGGGCAGTTAATCTCCCGCCCCCTTCTTTGCTCTTGCTGAACTTTGACGTGAGGGTCTTACTGCCCGTTAATGCGGAATAAAAGCGTACAGATGAATTTCTGCACGCTTTTTTATATTCTTTCAATTATCGTCGCTGTTGACATCCCATGTCCGATACAAATTGTTAACAGACCATATCTTCCCTTTCTTCTCTCTAGTTCATAAAGAAGAGAAGTCATTAATTTTGCACCCGTTGCCCCAAGTGGATGACCTAATGCAATTGCACCACCATTAACATTCACCTTTTCTAAATCCGCTCCCATTTCCTTTTGCCATGCTAAAACAACCGATGCAAATGCTTCATTGATTTCTACAACATCTATATCGTGAATTGTTAAATTTGATTTTTGCAGCACTTTTTTCGTTGCAGGAATCACACCATCAAGCATTGTCGTCGGATCAGAGCCAACAACCACTTGATTCACAATACGGGCACGCGCTGTACACCCTAGCTCTTTTGCCTTTTCACGCTCCATCAGCAAAATTGCTGCAGCGCCATCACTAATTTGACTTGCATTCCCTGCTGTAATTACACCACCTGATTTAAACACTGTTTTTAAATTTGCTAGCGCTTCATAAGAAGTATCTCTTCTTGGTCCTTCATCATTCTCAACCAGCATTTCATTACCATCTTTATCTATATCTCGCAGTGGTACAATCTCTTCCTCAAAATGGCCCGATTCAATTGCTTGAAGTGCTCGTCTATGGCTTTCTAACGCATAAGCATCTAATTGTTCACGGGTTATACCATATTTTTCTGCAATCATCTCAGCAGATACACCTTGATGCACGATTTGATACTTTTCATGAAGACTACTTGGGATTGTTCGCTCATTTCCATCACTTAAAATAGGAACTTTAGTCATATGTTCAACGCCAGCTGCAATCGTAATATCCATATCACCTGATTTAATTTCTTGCGCAGCAAAGTGTATAGCTTGTTGTCCAGAACCACATAGCCGATTAATCGTTACTGCTGGGACCGTTATAGGAAAACCGGCTTCAAGCGCTGAAAGTCTTCCAATGTTAAAACCTTGTTCATGAATTGGCGTGACACACCCCATAACAATATCTTCTATGAACCCTTTTTCTATATTCACCCTTTTTGTTACTTCATCCAACACAACCGCCGCAAGTTGTACCGGATGAATGAGACGAAATGCACCATTTCTTTTCCCAACTGGCGTACGTATTGCTTCAACAATGACAACATCTCGCTTCATATTTTCTCACCTACTTTCCCTTTTGAATAATCATAGAAACCTTTCCCAGTCTTCCTTCCAAAATGCCCTGCCTCTACGAGTTTCACGAGTGTTTGCGGCGCCCTAAACCTATCACCAAATGCGTCCATTAGTCCTTTACTCGCAAATAATAGCGTATCTAGTCCAACATAATCAGCTAATTCAAGTGGCCCCATTGGATAGTTCAAGCCAAACTTAATCGCCTTATCAATTTCTTCTTTACTTGCAATCCCTTCCTCATACATACGCATGCACTCTAGCACATGAATAGCAATTGCTCGTGACGTAACAAATCCTTGCATATCTTTCACAACAACCGTTTCTTTTCCGATTTCTTCTGAGATTGCTTTTACTGCTTGTATCGTACTTTCTGCCGTAACGACACCCCGTACAATTTCAACGAGTTTCATAACAGGAGCAGGATTAAACCAATGCATTCCTACTACTTTCTCTGGACGGCTTGTCACACTTGCAATCGCAGTTACACTTAATTCAGACGTATTCGTAGCTAGAATAGTAGATGGCAATGTATAGGAATCTAACTTTTGAAAAATTTCCTTCTTTAACTGTAATATTTCTGGTACCGCCTCAATAACAAGCTCTACATTTTGGCAAGCTTCTTCTAATATAATTGTAGAAGTAATACGAGTTAGAATGTGGTTTTTCTCTTCCTCTGTTATACGTCCTGCGTTCACAAAACGATTCAAACTTTTGTTGATTGTTGCATGAGCCTTTTGTAAATTTTCTTCGGATACATCATACATTTTCACATATTTATCGCCCATCGCTAACGCTTGAGCAATTCCACTCCCCATAATTCCTACCCCAATGACTGCAATATTTTCAATCATGATTTCCCTCCTTTACTTATCTCACTTTGATCTATTTATACAGGAATCCGGTCGATTACTTCTAATTGTTCCAACCTTTCAATCTCTAACCTTGATAATCCGAGACTTTGCAAAATTTCTTCTGTATGCTCACCAAGCTTTGGGGGATCCGTAAATCTATCATTTGTATGTGTAAATACAAATCCTTTCTCTTTTACTAAATGACTCGTAAAGGGGGAGGATGCTAATTCATTTGTCTCTAAAACAGGCGACAAACAACAATCCACTTCCATCGCAAATTCCGTCCAATACACCAATGGCTTACTCGCAAAGGTCGCTTTCATCTGTTCATAAATCATTTGACCATCTTGAGCTAGCTCATGTTGCTTATCTTTCCACTCTATTCTTCCTACCGCTTCGCAAAAGGCATACCAAAATTTCTGTTCAACTGCTCCGAGCGCAACAAACCTCCTATCACTCGTTTCATAGATGGAATAACATACCACCTTACCGCTAAGCGAATCTAACCCATGACGTTTGTTGTACATTTTTTCAAGCATAATATGATTGTTCATTAACATCACTAAGCTATCTGTGAGAGAAATATCAAGATAACTCCCTTCTCCAGTCCGCTCCCTTTGAAACAATGCTGCTATAATTTTTTCCGAAGTCATCATCCCCCCTACTTCATCACCAAGTGTAATTTTAGGATGAACCGGAATTCCTTCTCGATCTTTCAACTGTGCCAATACTCCGCTGACTGCCATAAAATTTATATCATGGCTTGCAAGATTCGAATGTTCTTTCTTCTGTCCATATCCAGTTAACGAGGCATAAATGATACCTTTGTTGATTCGTTTCACTTCTTGATACCCAAGGCCAAGGCGATTCATCACGTTAGGCCGAAAACTTTCTATTAAAACAGCAGCTTTTTGAAGAAGTTTTTTCACCACTTCAACCCCTTCAGGATGCTTTACATTTATTGCAATACTTTTCTTGTTACGATTATTCGCATAAAAAAATGCCTGATTGCCAGATTCCAATCCCCTTGCTAAATCCCCGTAACGCGGTTCTACTTTAATCACTTCTGCACCTAAATCAGCCAGACGAAGCGCTGCATATGGACCTGGTAAGTAATGAGAAAAATCAACAACTGTTATTCCTTCCAACATCATAGGCCCATCCCCCTCGCAATAATGCTTTTCATAATCTCATTCGTTCCAGCGTAAATCGTGCTGACTGGAATATCACGATAACGCCGCGCAATCTCGTATTCTTCCATATAGCCATAACCACCGTGTAATTGTATGCACTCTGCTGATACTTTTTTTGCAAGGTCAGTTAACCACCACTTCGCCATTGATACTTTCGTTACGATGTCTTCACCCTCCATATGATTTGCAATACATTCATCTACAAATGTTCTACCAATTTCAATTTCAGTATACATCTCTGCTAATCGGAACTGTACTGTTTGAAAATCACTTATACTTTTTCCAAACGCTTTTCTCTCCTGCACATATTTTTTGGTTATATGTAGCATCACTTCCGCCGCTGTTTTAGCTGCAATTGCAACAATGAGACGTTCTTGCTGCAACTTTTCCATAAGATAATAAAAGCCTTTCCCATCTTCTCCTAACAAATTTACAGCTGGGACTTTTACATCTTCAAAAATAAGCTCTGCTGTATCTTGACTATGTAAACCCATTTTTTTTAGTTTTTCCCCTCTCTTAAACCCTTCCATTCCTCGTTCTAAAACAAGCAAACTCATGCCTTTATGTGTGGGTTTCATATTTGTATCTGTCTTACAAACAACGATGACTAAATCGGCATGAATACCATTTGTAATAAATGTTTTCTCACCATTGACGATATAATGATTCCCTTCTTTTCTTGCTGTTGTTCGAATGCTCGCCAAGTCAGAACCCGCCCCTGGCTCCGTCATTGCAATTGCAGTTATATATTCACCGCTTACGCATTTTGGTAACCAGCGTTTTTTTTGTTCGTCTGTTCCATACTGCGTGAAGTATGGAACGACAATGTCATTATGCAAACCAATACCAATTAAACTGGAGCCAACCTTTTCAAGCTCCTCATTAATGACGACCGAATATCCAAAATCAGCACCTGCTCCACTATACCGCTCATCTACCATAGGACAAAGAAAACCTTTACTTCCCATGCTTCTCCAAAAAGAACGAGGAATCATTCCTTCTTTTTCCCAGTCGTTATAATGTGGATAAGCTTCTTTTTCTAAAAACTTATGAAAAGCATCACGAAAAATGTGATGCTCCTCCTGTAAATACTTATGCTTCATCATATCCTCCCTTCCGCTTCTGCCTTACGCAAAATAAACTTTTGAATTTTACCACTTGCATTTCTTGGCAGTTGTTCAACAAACACATAGCGACGCGGGCGCTTATAATCTGCAAGCTTATCACTCGCTTTACAGTACGCATCTAATGCCTCTGCAGTAAGGGATTTATTTTTTGAAACGATATATGCGAGAACACACTCTCCCCAAAAATCATCTTTTTCTCCAAGTACCGCTACATCTAAAACACTTTCATGCGTATATAAAAAATCTTCCACCTCACGCGGATAAATATTTTCTCCACCACTAACAACCATATCGTCAAGGCGATCTGCAACGTACAAATAACCATCAGTATCTACATAACCTAAATCTCCAGAATGGTACCACCCTTTATATAACGCTTTTGCTGTCGCCTCTTCATTGTTGTAATACCCTTTCATCAGACAGGAACCGCGCATAATGATTTCTCCGATTTCATACGGCTTTACTATATCATTTGGCTCGGATGGACCGTCTTCATTTGGACGAACAATACGAATTTCATGATTATAAGCGGCTTTGCCTGCAGAACCAACTTTCGTGAGCTGTTCATCCTCTCGTAAAAAGGTAACTGCTGGTCCCATCTCTGTCATACCGTAAGCTTGTACTAATGAAACATTCAACTTTTCATCACAAGCTTTTACAAGTGCTGGCGCCATTGAAGCTGCACCATATAACCCATACTTAAGAGACGATAAATCATACTGCATTAAATCTTCCTGCAACATCATATTCCACATTGTGGGTGCAGCAAACATAACAGTAACCTTCTCTTTTTCAATTGTTTCAAGTACACTCTTTGCATCAAAATGATGCAAAATAACATTCGACCCGCCGCTATGCACCCTTGGAATAAAGCAGCAATGAAGCTCAGCACAATGAAACATTGGCGCTGTTACAAGACCTCGACTCTTCTCGGTATAATGTAAATATTCAATTCCTAGCAAACTTTGCTCAATAATTTCTCGGTGACGATGAAGTACTCCCTTCGGATCACCAGTTGTTCCACTTGTATACATAATGGAACAAATATCATCTTCTTTTACTTCTACTGTTTTAAAATTCGGTAATGCATTGGATAGTTTTTCTTCATATGAAATAGAAAACGGTGGATGATTTCGGTCAATGTACCAGAACTGAATATGAGGAAATTGTTTATGAATGCTTTGTACTTGAGAGGATAGTTGTTTTTCAAAAAGTACGATTTTTGGAGAAGCATCTTCTAATATATAACTGAGTTCTTGTGGTTTTAATCTAAAATTAATCGGATTAAATATGGCTCCAATTTTTGCACAAGCAAAACATGTAGTTGCTAATTCACTACTATTGAAAAGAAACGTGGAGACACGGTCCCCTTTTTGTATTCCACTTTGTTGAAGTGAATAAGCTAGCTTATTCACTTTTTCATTCCATTTTGTATACGTCCAGCGAATATTTTTTTCCGATTCAACAATTGCTTCCCTATTTGGATAATTTCTAGTAGTCCGTTCAAGCAAATTCCCAATCGTTATATACAATATGTTTCCCCCTTTCAAATAAAGCGTATAACAACTCAAGAACATTGTATCAATATTCAGAAAATTTTAAAAATAATTTCTTTCGACACACTTTTACATTAAAATATAAAGAATATTACTTTTGCAGCGGAGGGTCACCCCTCCACTGATTACAGTTTTTTCTCATACTTCACTTGATACATTCGCTTCTTTTCGTTCTACCTTCTCTACCATATTCCCCTCCTCATCCCACTTCACCGCGCGATAATATGCATCATGATAAAATGTGAACCAAGCCTTTTTCTCTGCACCATACTTCATCCACTTCTGTTTATGTTCAATAGAAGTCATTGGATAATCATCATACGCCATCACCCACAATACATTTTGATGTGCATGCGTTGGCAATAAATCCGCCAAATGGAGCATCGTTTCTCCCTGACTCTCAAGAACAATCACAGCATGTCCATCACTATGCCCACCTGTATGCACCATTCTTATTTCGTCCGTAATTTGGATTTCTTCTTTAAAAATAACAACCTGATCTACAATTGGCTCCCAGTTTTCCTTCCAATATGTATTACGCGACCTTATATTTGGAATCTTCATTTCATTCCATTCTATTTCTGACACATAAATTTTTGCATTTGGAAACGTAGAGACAAGCTGACTATTTTCCCATTTGGTTAAACCAGATGCATGATCAAAATGAAGATGCGTCATTAATACATAGTGGATATCTTCGGGCTGAAGTCCGAGGCTTTCTAACGATTCATAGACCGATGACTCTTCTGTCACCCCTTGATTCCGCTTCATCTTTTCATTCATTTTCTCGTTTCCAATTCCTGAATCAATGAGCATATTTCCTTCTTTCGTTTGCACAAGCAGCGGGTCTGTCCGTAAATAAATATGATTTGTATCATTATGTTTATATTTGCGTGACCAAAGAACTTTCGGTACAACACCAAACATCGCGCCTCCATCTAAATGAGTGTTTCCGCCGCGCAGCCACGTCACTTTGATGTCTCCAATTTGTAAACATTCCATTTCTCATTCCCCCTTTTCTATTTTAATTTTAACATAAAATTCAGATTATTTTTCCATATAAAAAAACCTGCGCATTACTGCACAGGTTCCGTACGATATTTCGCTTCTACGCGATAAATACGATGGCCTTTACCAGAAAATTTCTCTTCGTATTCCGTCATAATATTCCCTTCAAAGTCACTATTATGAAGATCTAGACTCAAGAATGTTAATAACATACCATACTCAGCCATGCTCATAAGAGAGTATTCAAATAAACCTTGGTTATCCGTTTTAAAATGAATTTCTCCGCCCGTTACTAATACTTCTTCATAATTACGTAAAAACGTTTTATATGTTAAACGACGCTTCGCATGACGATTTTTTGGCCATGGATCTGAGAAATTTAAATATACACGGTCAATTTCGCCTTCTGCAAAGAAAACTGTTAAATCTTCCGCATCTTTATTAATTAATTTTAAATTAGGTACTTCTTCTTCAATTAACTTATCAAGTGCATCTACAATAACACTCGTGAACTTTTCAATTCCGATATAGTTAATATGTGGATTTGCTTTTGCCATTTCATAAACAAAACGACCACGGCCTGTTCCTACTTCAATGTGAATTGGTTGCTCATTACCAAAAACTTCTTTCCAATTGCCGCGATGCTCCTCTGGATTTCCAATTACAAACTGTGAATATTCATTGATTCGATCCATTGCATACGGTTTATGTCTTAAACGCATAGATGTCTCCCTCTCTTTACCAGACTATTTTAAAAGGATTATTCCTTCTTTCTTTTTCAATCAATCTATCAAACAAAAAACCAAGTACGTACGAGCACTCGGTCCGTTTCTTTCAAGTATAAAATGTGCCATTTTGATAAAAACTACATAGAGCATAAAACGAAACTTCCATATCGTTTCGTGAGTCTACGATTAACTACCTCATGACGAAACAGCGTTTTCTCTTATTTGTTCAAGAAGAACAACAATCGAAAGGATGATTCAGCCATGCCGATTAATCAACAACACCAATTAGAAATTTTAAAAGATATTTTAGTCAATCACCAAAGCGATTGCTGTGGAACGGTTTCTGAGTGCGAACAATTAGAACGTCTCATTCAATCATTGCTTGCAAACGATAGTATAAACAACGATGTGAAAGCAATGCTAAACGATGTATATTATTATAGTCAATCGGGTAAATATTCTTCTGATTTGGACAATCATATTTCCAATAATCAAGAACAACTCACGCAATGGATTGCTGGAATGGACAATTTTTCTTAAATCATTTACTCTGAGGCAAGCAGTTGCTGTAAATATTGATGCCAATATTCAGCTTCTGCTTGCTGTTTTTTTGTTGTATGCCATTGAACAGATAGAATGGTTTGCGCCACTACATACCACTTCATACGCTGAAGCAATGATTCAGTCATTTCAATCCCATAATATGATAACCATTCATCCCATTGATGACGTGGTATATACCAATATAATAACGTGCCAAGATCAAGAGCAGGATCTGCAATCACAGCGCCGTCCCAATCAATTAAAAATAATTCATCATCCTCCGATAATAACCAATTGTTATGATTCACGTCACAGTGACATACGACAAACTCATCATATTCAATATCTTTTAATGAACCTTTCAAATATTGAAGACCCGCTTGAATGGTTTTATCTGCTTTTATATCTCCTCTTAAAACAAAATACAATTGCTGCAATAGCTCCTGTGCATGAAGCGGCTGTTTTCCAAGCCTTTGTATCATCTGCACAAGTGCTTTAGAAGAATGTATTTTCTTTAAAAGTTTTGCAACACGTTCTAATTTCATGTCCTCCGGCTCTAGCTTCTGACCTGGAAGCCATTTTTGAGCTGAAATTACATCACCGTTCGTTATCCTTCTTGTCCAAAGTAATTTTGGAACAATTCCCTCTGCTGACAATACCGCTAAAAAGGGCGATGTATTCCGCTTTAAAAATAGCTTTTGTTGTCCATTTTGCGCAATATATGCATCGCCCGTTACTCCACCAGCCGGTATAAGACTCCATTCTTTTCCTAATAATTGTTCCAACCATTCCATATCCATTACCCGTTAACAAATCCTTATCTTTTATAGTTATGAAAAGAAAAACCGCAACACCTTTTGAACATGTTGTGGATTCATATCTTTTTTACTGTAGTTGAATGCAAGAAAAAGAAAACTTGGCATGTGCCAAGATATACGGACAGACTGCCCCTTCTTTTACTTTATTTTATAAAACCTGTATGAGAATGACAACCTATTCAAATCGTCACCTTTGTCAATTCTACATTTATTACATTCTCATCGTCAAGTAGCGATTTGTCACATTTTCGCCAATATATACGTGCTAATAGGAGCCATTTGAAGTTCATTTCCTTGAAATGAAGAAATTGGTTGTAATTTCGCTTGTTTTTCATTCACTAATACGTGCCACGTTTCCTGTTTTGGAAGTGCAATTGTTTCTGTCTGAAAACCGCTATGAAATAAAACCACAATTTCTCTCCATGGTCCAAACGATTCCACATGTTGCAAATGGTAAGCAACGATGGCAGGAGGTGCTTGCAGAAAACTCATATGTTTCTGAATGAGGTTAGCCGTTCGTAATCGAAATGCGCCATGCGCCTTCCGAATTGCAATTAGCCCTTTTATATAAGCAACCGTTTCCAATTCGTTCTCTTTTTGACCCCAATCCATTCGATTAATTTCGTCTGGTGCATTGTAGCTATTTTCATTCCCTTTCTTAGAACGATAAAATTCTTGTCCAGCATGTAAAAATGGAATCCCTTGTGAGAAAATTACCATCGCTGTCGCTAAAAGGTGACGACGTTTTAACATCTCCTCTGCTTCTTGATTGCTGCACACGAGTTTATCCCACATCGTCATATTGTCATGACATTCCACATAATTCACACTCTGAATAGGCTCTAAAAAAAGCCCTTGTTCCTTCACACTTGAAAGACTTCCCTTTAATACATATTGCAAATCATTTACATCTACACTACCACCAAATGCAAAACCTCGTTTATTCACGTCAAACGTACTACCCTTTATCACATCACGAAATTGATCGTTGAACTGTGCAATGTACGGCATTTTACTCGCATTCCTTAACATCGCTTTCTCTTCTGCTGGAAGCGGTGTTTGTAAATCCCATCCTTCCCCTAACAATAGTGCATCATGCTTTCTTTTTCTTACTTCCTTTTCTATATCATTCATCGTTTCTATATCCAAAATCCCCATCAAGTCAAACCGAAATCCATCAACATTATATTCAGTAAGCCAATATAAAATAGACTCAATCATAAATTTCCTCATCATTTTTCGTTCGGATGCTAGATCATTCCCGACTCCAGTTCCATTTGATGGCATTCCGTTTTCACCATGGCGAAAATAATATCCTGGTACAAGCTTTTCAAACGACGATGTTTCTCTGTCATATACGTGATTATATACAACATCAACAATAACGCGGATTCCGTTCTCATGAAATTTCTCAATCAATTGTTTACACTCTAAAATTCGGTTATACGGATCAGAAGGATTTGTAGCATACACTCCCGTTGGAACGTTGTAATATAACGGATTATATCCCCAGTTATAGGCCGCAAAAGGTCTCGTTTCATCTACACCCGCAAAATGATGCAGTGGTAATATTTCAACATGTGTAACTCCTAAGTCTTTTATATGAGATAAAGCCGTTGGCGTCCCTTGTTTCCCCTTCGTGTTTTCTTCTGCAAGTCCCATATACGTCCCTTTTCGTTTTACACCACTATTTGAATGCATGGTCGCATCACGAATATGAAGTTCATACAATATTGCATCTGCAGATGACTCTAATTTAGGCAATGTATGTCGCTTCACATAAGCCTTCTCAAGATCAATGACAATTCCGTATTTCCCATTTACTGATACTGATTTTGCGTACGGATCTACCGCTTCATTCCATATTAAATTAATACAAACAAGAAATGTGTACTGCGCGCCAGCAAAATCACCTTTTAAAATATGAGACCAAATTCCATTCTCTTCTCTATTCATCTCATAATCCATATAATCTTTATCGCCTTTATAAACCCGAACTTTGGCGAGCCTTGCAGTTGGGGCCCACAATTTAAAAGTCGTTTCTTCTTTTTTATAGTACGCTCCCAAATCTGTATTTTCATAATAATATTTTTCGTCGAATGCAGCCGTTCGAATTACCGCTCCAATTTGTAAATCTGTTTCTTCATTTCGCTCATCTCGTACTGTATAATACCTCCCCACATCAAGCTGCTCTTCTATATAACATTCATACTTTGTTGCATTTGGAAGTGAAATTGTTTGGACGATAGGAAGCTCCCATATTTTCTTTCCTTCCTGTAAACAAAATGTCCGGCTTGTTCCATACGCATGCGGGAGCAAAATTGTAATCTTATTCATCTCATCTAAGTAAGCTTCAAATGGACGTTTTACTTTCAGCATAAAAAATCACCATCATTCTCGAAATTAAAATGAAACGATCTGTAAGCGATAAGATTCGCCTAAAAGTTACTCTTACGAATGAGACTTTATACAGTAACTTACTATTTCCTATAGTATATTCACGTTCATAAGAAACGTTTTCATACTTTAGATTTCTGTAATGTTATTTCAGCAATAGGCTTATACTTGGGCGTGTCTTTCACATTCGATTCATACAATGTCACAGTATCAGCTTGAAATAACACCGAATGTAACCGCTTTAATGTTTTTATATTAAATTCTTCCTCACCCATCCATTTACGCGCTACTGTAATGTGCGGATGATAGGGGCGTGTTTCAAGAGAAAAACCGTTATTTTCACAAATCATATGGACATGTTTTTGCAAAGCGAATAATGCTGGGTTCTCATTTACACCTGCCCAAAATATACGTGGGTGCTCCGTGCGCCCAAATGTAGAAAACCCTTGTAGTGTAAGTGATAACTCCTGCTCAGTTGCAAGTCGCCTTAACTCATTCTTTATTCCTTGTAATTGCTCCTGCTCTGCGCTTCCTAAAAAAGCAAGTGTAATATGATAGTCCTCTTCATGTACCCACGAACGAAACGGTAACAGAGACTTCATTTCTTCTTTATAATTTGCAAGTGTTTCTTTTATATGCCGCGGCAGAGTAACCGCTATAAAATAATGTGGGATCATGTGCATCGTCTCCTTTTTGTTATTGTTGCTTTTCTTTCTTATCTCATTCAACTAATAAAAAGAATCCGCCCTCCAAATGGAGAGCGGTCCTATCCCATTACAAGCGTAAGCCATTTTATTTCGCTAATTCATAAATCGCTTGTGCATAAATTGCTGTCGCTTTTAATAAGTCTTCAATTTCAATATATTCATCTTTTTGATGAGCAAGATCTTCTTTTCCAGGGAATAACGGACCGAAAGCTACACCAGCTTTCAATGAACGCGCGTATGTACCACCGCCGATTGCTAATAGTTCGGCTTGCTCTCCTGTTTGTTCCTCATACACACGTTGCAGCGTGCGAATTAAAACGTGATCTTTATCAACATGATGTGGACGAGAATTAGAATAATCCGCTACTTGGAACCCTTTCTTGCTCACATAATCTTTCAACTTCTCAATTGTCTCTTCAAAATTTGTTGTTACTGGATAGCGTACATTTAATCCTAAACTTCCGCCTTCTGCTTTCGTATAAGAAAGGCGACCAACATTAACTGTTAATGGTCCGCTAATTTCATCTTTATAAGCAATACCCGCTTTTTCTCCAAGCGTATCACCTGTAAATGTTTCTGTTACGAATGCTATAAATGCAGTTCCTTTTTCATCAAGAGCAACTGTTGTTAAAAACTGAGCTAGTAACAATCCGGCATTTTCACCTTTTTCAGGAGTAGAGCCGTGAGCTGATATACCTTCTACTTGTAATGTTACAGTATTTCCTTCTATCATTCGTTTCCCTGTTTTCTTAACAGTTTGTAAATACTGTTCGTAAGTTTGTACAAGCTCCTCTGCTTTTTCAGTCGTAATAACTGCCTCTGCAAAATCAGGAACCATATTTAAACGAAGGCCAGAAGAGAATGAAACAAGCTCATATTCTCCGCTCTTTGCTTCACTACCACTTTGCACAATCTGTATATCAGAAATTCCTTTTTCAGCATTAATAATCGGGAAATCTGCATCTGGTGTAAAACCAATCGTCGGCATTTCTTCATTTTTAAAGTAATGATCGACACACTTCCAGTTGCTTTCTTCATCCGTTCCTAAAATCATGCGAACACGCTTTGAAAGAGGTAATCCTAATTCTTTTACGATTTTCATTGCATAATAAGTGGCTATTGTTGGCCCTTTATCATCAATTGCACCGCGTGCAAAAATCTTTCCATCACGAATATCAGCGCTATATGCAGGTGTTGTCCAACCATCTCCCTCTGGCACAACATCAACGTGACAAAGAATACCAACTAATTCTTCTCCTCGTCCCATCTCAAGGTGCCCTGCATACCCTTCTAAATTTTTCGAAACAAAACCTTCTGCTTCTCCTTTATGTAACATGAAGGATAGCGCTTTCGCTACACCTTCTCCAAAAGGGGCTCCTTCTTTTGCTGTTTCTTCTTCCCATACACTCTTAATTTGCAGAAATTGCTGCATGTCATGAATCAAGCCATCTTTACGTTTTTCAACTTCTTCTGTCCAATTTATTACTGTCATCACGTACTCACCTTCTTCTATATTCTCTCTTTCATCATAGCAAACGAAAATCCCTTATGCCAATACAGAACCACTTAATAACGAACAATTATAATACTTCAGATATTTCTTATTAGTTTTTCTTTTATTTTTCTAAAAAAATTTGCAGGAATTTGGCGTTTTACGTAGAAATTTATCTGGTAGTTGACAGAAGAGATATAGAATGTCAACTACTAAAGTTTTCCTGTTTCATTATTTGTTAAACTTTTGTAAAATTTAAGTAAGTTAAAGCATGAAATTTGTCATGTGGAGTACAATGGTAGTAAAGGCCTTCTTTCCTGAATGGGGTCAAAAAAACTAGTAGAGGAGTGGTTTTCTCTTGAAACCTACGACTACTCGTATGCTAACACGCATTAAATCAATTTATATGTACATCAATGAAAATGGTACGGTAACGACGAAAGACCTTGTAGATGAGTTCGGGATCACACCGCGAACAATACAACGTGATCTGAATGTGTTGCAGTTTAATGAGCTCGTGTATAGCCCTTGCCGCGGTAAGTGGACAACAACAGGAAAGAAAGTGAGAATGACCTCATAACGAAAACAATTATATGTAAGATAAATACATACCCCTTTCTATCAAATTAGAAAGGGGTTCTTTCTATATTTTGGAATCGGTCTCACTCTTGATTCTCAGTTTGAACTTGATATGTTTTTAGCATTTCAAGCTCTTCATCTGTCAGTTCACGATATTGACCAAGCTCTAATTCATCATCTAACACTAAAGGTCCCATCTCTGTTCTCTTTAAGTAGACAACTTTTTTCCCTACCGCTTCAAACATACGCTTTACTTGATGGAATTTCCCTTCTGTAATCACAAGTTCAATTTCAGAAACATCGTCGCTTTTCAAAATTGTAAGCGCACCTGGCTTCGTTTCATAACCATCGTCTAGAATAACACCTTTTGCAAACTCTTCGACATCTTTTTCTGTTACAACACCAGCTACATGTGCATAATATTTTTTCGGCACATGCTTTTTCGGAGATAATAACTGATGCGCCAGTTTCCCATCATTTGTTAATAATAGAAAACCTTCTGTATCAATATCAAGTCTTCCAACTGGAAACGGATCAAAGATTGCATCTTCTAATTCTAATAAATCAACAACCGTTTCATGATTATCATCTTCCGTTGCTGAGATAACACCTTGTGGTTTATGCATCATTAAATATACAAACTCTTTATATTCAACAATCTCTCCGTGAATCATAACCTCTTGCTCTTCTACATTCACATGAAATTTCGCATCTTTCACTGGTGTTCCATCAATTTTCACAACGCCGTCTTTCAATAATTTCTTTACCTCTTTTCTACTTCCGTATCCCATATTTGCTAATAACTTATCTAATCTCATCTTCTTCACCTTCTTTATATTTATCATAGAAAAGGGGACGTGTTTTACGCCCCTTTCGATTTCACCTTTATTTTTAATCTACCACCAAGCTTACGTTGAATCTTCGCTAAAGCTTCTCCGCCAAATACTCGTTCTAGTACACCTGTGCGGATTGCTAAATATCCGTAAGTAAGGCCACCAATACTTGCACAAATTACAACGGTAATAAGCGCTCCAATACGGCCATCAGGCGAAATCAGCAAGGATAGAACTCCTTGTGAAAGTTTTACTACAACTACCATTGCAAGTGTTAACACTGCAATTTGGAATGTTCTCTTATATACAACATCGAATGAATAGTGTGCATGTTTTCGAATTTGTTTATTCGTATACAAAATAGAAGCTAGGAATCCAACACCTGTTGCTAAAACAGCTCCAATTGTACCGAAGTAACGAATCAAAATAACATTGCCTAAAAACTTCAAAATAACACCCATGGCAAGTGCAATAATCGCATGTTTTTGTTGATTAATCCCTTGCAGGATAGCCGCAGTTACTGTAAATAAAGCAAATAATAACGCAACCGGTGCATACCACATAAGTACTTGTCCACCTAATGGATCTGCTTCATAAAACGCTGTGTAAATCGGATATGCAAGAATAGAAATACCAACTACCGCAGGTAATGTTAAAAACATATTTGCTTGGAATGTTTGTGTGATTTGTAGTTTTAAATAACGAAATTGCTTTTCTGTAAACGATTTTGTTATTGCTGGAACAAGCGTTAAACTAAATGCTGTCGCAAGCGAAACAGGGATCATAATTAATTTATGCGTCCACATGGTAAAGATACCAAGTGCTCGTTCTGCAATATCACCTTGCCCAATCGCTTGCATAATTGCGTTAAATGTCAGTGTATCAATTTGTTGATATAAAGGAATTGTTAATCCAATTACAACATAAGGAATTGCATATGCAAATAACTCTTTAAATAATTGAACCGTACTTACTGTCGATTCTGGTACAGTTTGTTCAATCAAATATTGATCTAGATGATTTCTGCGTTTTAACCAGTACCAAATTAAAACACCGAGTGCTCCCACTGCTGAAACAAAAGCAGCAAAAGTTGCTACTCCAACTGCTGTCGCTACCGATCCACCTATTACTTTAATGACGATATAACTACCCGCTAATAAAAAGACAATGCGAATAATCTGTTCAATAATTTGCGATACCGTCGTCGGTCCCATTGATTGGTGACCTTGGAAATAACCTCGAATTAAACTTGCTGCTGGTACAACAATAAGTGCAAAACTTACGAGACGAATAATCATCGTAACTTCCTCGACACTACTGTGTACACTTTGTTTACCAAGCATGGCTTCTGCAAATAATGGTGCGGTCATGTAAAGGGCTAAGAAAGAAAGGATTCCCGTTACAATCATCAGAACCATTCCCGAACGGAACATTCTCCGGCTCGTTTTATAATCTCCAAGCGCATTATATTTGGAAACAAACTTTGAAACAGCAAGTGGTACCCCAGCCGTTGCAATACTTAAAAAGATCGTATATGGAATGTATCCATATGTATAGAGCGTTCCGCCTTCTGTGCCAACTAATGCATGAAACGGAAAGACGTAAATCATGCCTAAGAACTTTACTAAAAATGTTCCTAGCGTCACAATAAGCGTTCCGCGCAGAAATTTTGAATCGGACATAAAATAATCCTCCTACATATATATAACGCTGAACTCTAACTTTTGTATTGTACCACACTTTATGAATGAAACAGTACCTCACTGTATTTTTCTTTTCTATGAAAACATGCTATTCTTTTAGGCAGGAAATGTAGAAAATGAGGTCGATATACTATGCATTATGATGTTATTGTCATCGGCGGAGGCCCTTCAGGGTTAATGGCCGCAATCGGTGCTGCTGAAGAAGGTGCACACGTCTTACTTCTTGATAAAGGAAATAAACTAGGACGTAAACTTGCGATTTCTGGTGGTGGTCGCTGCAATGTAACAAACCGCTTACCACTTGATGAAATTGTCAAACATATACCAGGAAACGGTCGCTTTTTATACAGTGCTTTTTCCATCTTTAATAATGAAGATATTATTACATTCTTTGAAAACCTTGGCGTAAAACTAAAAGAAGAAGATCACGGGCGCATGTTCCCTGTATCAAATAAAGCACAATCTGTCGTGGATGCTTTATTAACACGATTACAAGAACTAGGTGTTAAAATACGTACCAATACTCCTGTTGAAACGATAGAATATGAAAATGGACAAACGAAAGCCGTTGTTCTCCAAACAGGCGAAGTTTTGAAAACAAATCATGTTGTTATCGCTGTAGGCGGGAAATCTGTTCCTCACACTGGTTCAACTGGGGACGGTTACGCTTGGGCTGAAAAAGCAGGACATACGATTACAGAACTTTTCCCAACCGAAGTACCCATTACTTCAAATGAACCATTTATTCGTAATCGTACATTGCAAGGACTTGCTTTACGTGATGTAAACTTAAGCGTATTAAATCCAAAAGGGAAAGTTGTCATTTCTCATAAAATGGATATGCTCTTTACCCACTTTGGTATTTCTGGTCCAGCAGCTCTTCGCTGTAGCCAATTCGTCGTAAAAACGATGAAAAAGTTCAAGACAAATACCGTTCAAATGAGCATCGATGCACTGCCAGAAGAAAATAGCGAACAAATCTTCCAGGGCATGATGAAACAAATTAAAGAAGATCCAAAAAAAGGAATCAAAAATATTTTAAAGGGATACGTTCCTGAGCGTTATTTCTTATTCCTATTAGAAAAGAACGAAATTGATGGTAGTCAGCAAGCTGGACAAGTTTCACACGAAAAAATCCGCGCACTTGTGAAAGACTTTAAAGAGTTTACAGTAGCAGTAAACGGCACACAGCCCCTTGACAAAGCGTTCGTTACAGGCGGCGGTGTTTCCGTTAAAGAAATTTATCCGAAAGAAATGGCTTCTAAGCTCATGAATGGCTTATACTTCTGCGGAGAAGTTCTTGATATTCACGGCTATACAGGTGGATATAATATTACTTCTGCTCTTGTTACAGGTCGAATTGCTGGTACAACTGCCGGCCAAAATGTGAAGGCACAGTAGGCAAAAAGAAACAGAGAGGAGATTCTCTCTGTTTCTTTTTTGTTGCTTTATATAGCGTAGTACCTTTATATTTTATAATGTTGAATAATTGTAACAAAGGGGAAAACATATGCGAAAAAAAGTCATGATATCTTTAATGCTAATGACGTTTCTTTCCGCTGTGGAAGGAACGATTGTTAGTACAGCAATCCCCCGCATAACAAGCGACTTATCTGGTGTCGAACTTGTTAGCTGGGTGTATGCAATCTATATGCTAGCAACAGCTGTCTCAACTCCGATTTACGGAAAGCTAGCAGATTTATTCGGAAGAAAAAAAATTCTGCTCATTGGTGCAGGTATCTTTTTAATCGGTTCTGTACTATGCGGAATCGTTACATCGATGGAACAATTAATCGTCTTTCGCGCTCTTCAAGGTATAGGTGCTGGCGCTGTTATGCCAATCACAATGACGATTATCGGTGATTTATATAGCGAAGCAAAAGACCGCGCAAAAGCACAAGGCTGGATGAGCGCTGTTTGGGGTGTTTCAGGTGTTGTAGGACCGTTAGTAGGCGGATTTTTAGTTGACTCTCTTTCTTGGCGCTACATCTTCTTCTTAAACGTTCCATTTGGAATCCTTGCTTGTGTGATGATTGCCACTTCTTATAAAGAGTCGATCAAACCAGCGAAACACCATATCGATTATCCTGGTGCGATTATCTTCTCACTAAGTACAATCGCTTTACTTTACGCACTCTTAACAGGGAGCAGTAAGCAAAACTGGGGGGACATTACAATTATTAGCCTCTTAATCTTTGCAGCTGTTTCATTCATTATTTTCTTATTCGTTGAGAAAAAATCTCCGGAACCATTAATCCCGTTAACACTTTTCTCAAACCGTACATTATCAACAATAAATGTACTAACGCTTATTGCTGGCGCAATGACCATTAGTATTACAATGTACCTTCCAATTTGGAGTCAAGGTGTATTAGGAAAAAATGCTACCGAAGCTGGACTTATTCTCATGCCAGTTCCCGTTATGTGGACATTTGGTGCGATGCTTTCTGGGAATTTAGTTGGTAAGTTGCAAACAAAACAAATCATTTTACTTGGAGCTAGCGTTTTATCAATCGCTACCTTCTTACTATCTATATTATCAACTCATTCACCAGCGTTTCTTATTTATGTTGCAGTCGGACTACTCGGTTTCGGAATGGGACTTATTACACCAATTTATATGATAACCATTCAAGCAGCTGTCCCTGCACATACACGCGGAACAGCAGTCGGCTTAAACACATTTATTAATACATTTAGCCAAACATTAGGTGCTGCAGTCTTCGGAACAATCTTTAATACAATGATTCATGCGCAAGGCATTAAAAACCTTGATCTTGTATCTTCTGGAGGGCACGGTACTAGTGCGAATATAGTAACAGGATCACAAGAGGCACTCGCTACGAGCATACATGTAATCTATATGAGCACTTTCGCACTCGCACTGCTTACGTTATTGATCGTATGGTTTGTTTTAAAGCCTTCTCAAAATAAAGCAGAAGCAACTGAACAGTAAAAAAAAGAGGATGATCGTTCATAACGATCATCCTCTTTACATATATCAACCGCTTCTCATGATATATCGGCGTTTCGACACCATGTAACAATACTTACTCTTCATTTTCCACCACATATTTAAGAATGGACAATTTATTATTCCAAAATTTTTCATAATAGGAAAGCCACTGCTGTAATTCAGCTAACGGCTCAGGTTGCAAACGATACAGCTTTTCTCTCCCAACCTTTCTTCCGCTCACTAACTTTGCTTCTGAAAGAATGTGAAGATGCTTTACTACAGCTGTGCGACTCATCGGAAAATGATCTGTTATTTTAGAAATCGGTAATTCTTGTTGTGTTAATAACCGGAGTACTTCTCGGCGAGTTGGATCAGCAATCGCTTGAAAAACATCATATTTCGCTGCTGATGAGGACACTTATCCTTCAACAACCTTTTTCAGTTTTTCATTTACAATTGCTACCCAGCCGCCCGCCATATTATCGCGGATAACAGAACTTTTCGCGTTCGCTTTCGTAATAATTGCATCTGGATGTTTCCATCCGCCATGAATAAGAGTAAACTCCGTTTTATCCCCTAAATCTTTTAAAATAAACGAAACAACCCAGCCATCTGTATCCCATGAAAAAGATATACGATGAGGCTCATCGATTTCTAATACTTTGCATGGTGATGGGCCAAAAGGTGATTGTACATGAAATTCATGCCCTACTTTTGCTTCAAAGTCATTTGGCATAAACCAAGATGCAATTCCTTCTGCAGTTGATACCGTATTCCACACTTTTTGAATAGGTGCTTCAAAAATAACGGTTTGTGTAATATCTTGCAATGTATTTTGCTGTTCCATATGATATCTCCTTTATTAGGCATTAAAATATAACACCTTTTGGTTTTGTTTTTTATAATATAACACCTTTTGGTTTCACGTCAAGACATGCTATTCAATGTCCGTTGAGAAATTCTCAACATTTTTTCAACAGGACAAACACACTCTCAACATTTCCTCATAATATACTCACAAAGATACATCACATATAGAAACTCCAAACATTATGAAACTCCATCATTTATAATGCGCGGAGAGCAACAAAACATACCTCGCTTGCTTTTAGCCTCTCCTCCTTCCCTCGGGATTAGAAAGCATATCGGTATAAGTAAGATGTGTCTAAGACTCAGAAGAGATATGCCCACAATTTGTATTTAACTATGAGCAGGTAGTCATTTCTCACCTCCTCAACATTTTTAGAAACAATGAATTTTGGAGAGAATTCACTACCTGCTCACTCTTTTTCGCTAAAGGTAGTAAGGAAAAATTTTCATAATAAAATAAAGGGGATGAAAGATATGTTCTATTGCATCAATTGTTCTGAAATTCATCATGAGAAAAATGCGAATGATAAAATATTTAAAAACGGTTTTTATATTGATCCATTTTTAGGTGAACGTTACCATCTTGGCATGTGTAAAAATTTCCAAAACTATGAAACAGAAGAAATCAGTTTATCTATAAAAGAAAATGAAACACCACAATCCATTATGAACGCTTTACCAACCCATGTAATGTCCACTTAAGAGCATAAAAAAGAGCTGGCTCCCCAGCTCTTTTTTATGTTTTATAGACAATCATCGCCGAAAAACAATAAATTTGATTTTCATCATCATTGATGGAGACACCAACTTGATACTTAATATCTACAAGCTGTTCATCATTTATCTTCTTTAAGAATGTATTCACAGCGTCTTCCAAATCTTTTTCATGACTTTCATCAAACATCTTAACGCGAATCATTTTAACACCATCCTAGATCGCAGCCCTCCGCCGCTGAATTATTGCCACGGTGCGTATCTATGATGCGATAAAACTTGCCATTTTCATATATATATCCGTCTTCTAACACATACTGTTTCTCTTCAGTATAGACATAAAACTTCCCTATCATAAATTTACTCGTATATAATTCCAAATAATCTGCTCTAAATTTAGCTACTACTTTATTTGTAATATCAATTTTAATTGTGCGCCCCACCTTCTCTCCCTCCTTTAAAAAGAACGGATTTATGTATATTGTATTAGCGATTTTGCATTTTATGCTTAAAAATAAGTGGATATGCCTCGTATTTTTCCACGAGAGCTTCCCAGAATATCATCCCTTTTTAATTGCGGCCCTTTCAGCAAAATGTGATGTGATTTTCCATCTAAAAATAATATAAAAATCCAAAACAAAAATCATTGACACAGATATAAATCATATGATAATATAATAAATTTGACATTTTTATTCAATTATATTATCATATACATATAGTTACCACATATGGAGGTGGATGATTTGTTTCAAATTGGTGATAAAATTGTTTATCCTATGCACGGCGCGGGAATAATCGAAGCAATTGAGGATAAAGAAGTGTTAGGAAAAACACGTCAGTATTGTGTGATACACATGGTTATTAGCGATATGCAAGTAATGATTCCTATGGACAAAGTAGAAGATTCAGGCATACGTTATGTTGTCGACAAAGATACATTAAACGATGTATTAGTTGACGTTCATAATGGTGAAGGTGACCACTCACTCTCATGGAAACAAAGATATACCATAAATATGGAGAAAATGAAAAACGGAAAGCTTTTAGACGGCGCTGAAGTTGTTCGGGATTTAATCCGTCGTAATAAAGAAAGAGCATTAAATACGAGTGAAAAACAAATGTTAGACAACGCGCGCAGAATTTTAATTAGTGAAGTGACACTCGTGCAAAATGTTTCTGAAAATCAAGCAACTGATTTCCTACAAGTTACCATCGATCATTAATACATGAACTCCTACTTTGCATATACAAATTTAAAATAGCATTTGGCTATTTTTTTTTGCCTAAACAAGAAAAAGATGTCTATTTACAGACATCTTTTTCCTCTATTATTTACCGTTTAACATCGCTAATAGTTTCTCTTGACTATACATCCACACTGTAATGATTAGACAAGCAAGTGCTACTTCTGATAGCGCCATAAATCCAATCGCATAATGACCTGTTAATTGGAATAGTAAAGTTAAGATCAGCGGCGGGAAAAACCCACCTAGTCCGCCTAAAGCTGAAACAAGTCCATTCACAATCCCAGCTTGCTTAGAGAAATACATCGGCACAAGTTTAAAGATTGTCCCATTCCCAGTTCCTGCACACAATGCAACAAGTAAACAACCAAATGTATACACGTTCATACTTGGCATAAACGATAAAATAATACCAGATAGCGTTAAACCTATGAAGACAAAAATTAATATTTTAAATGGATTAAATTTATCACCAAGCCAACCACCAATTGGACGCATTACTGTTGCTAATACAATGAATCCAGCTGTCCGCATGCCCGCATCTACTTTTTCTAATCCAAAGTGAGATACTAAGAAGTTTGGTAAGTATACTGTAAATGCAACAAACGAACCGAAAGTTAAGAAATAGAAAATACATAAGAACCAAAGCTTTTCGTTTTTATACACACCTTTTAACTGTTCCATTAATGGGGTATTCACTTTTCGCTCATTACGATCTCCCAATAAGAAATTTAGAAGTGCAAACAGAGCAAGTAAGATTAAAAAAGATTGTACAGTTGCTCTCCAGCCAAATGAAGTGGCAATTACAGGTGTTAAGAAAGATGTAACTGCTGTTCCTGCGTTACCGATGCCATAGATTCCATTCACAAAGCCATGTCGTTCTTTCGGATAATATTTCGGTAAGGACGTTACACCAACAGAGAACACAGCACCGCCAATCCCTGCAAATAAACCACCAATAATTAAATCCATCATAGAGCTCGCAATGCTAATATAAAAGACAGGGAATAATAAAATAATATAGCTGATAAAGAATAATTTTCTTGCTCCGTATCGATTCGTCCAATACCCAATTGGTATTCGAAGTACCGATCCTAAAATAACGGGTACTGCTGTAACAAGGGAAATTTGTCCTGCCGTTAATGTAATATCTGCTTTGATAAACGGCATTAAAGAAGATAAAATTACCCATACCATAAAACCAATAATAAGATTAAAAGTTTGTAAACCTAATTGAAAATTCAGACTTTTCATCTTTTTCGCCTCCTATATTGCTCAACATTTCACAATATATATTAATTCCCTCCAGTCTAATCACGTAGTTTCGTGATTAGACTGGAAAAAATCAACCACCACTCACTGGTGGGATGAGTGCTACAACATCACCAGCTTGTATTTTATCATCATGATTTGCATACTCTTCATTGATAGCGACCATAATTTGTTCTGAAATTGTTACATGATATTCTTTTGTGATTATCTCTTTCAACTCTGTAACAGTAATGTTTTCGCAATCTATTTTCAGTTCATTTGTCCCTGCTTCTTCTTGCAAATGCGCAAACAGTAATACTCGAATCATTTTCTCATCTCCTTTCCCGGTTCTCCATCTGGATACGGTGTTTTTTCTAACTGATCACCAATCCATGAATCGCCATCTTCCCAAAACTCCTTTTTCCAAATCGGAACAATTTGCTTAATCCGTTCCATGATATATTCATTTGCCTCATAGGCTGCTTTTCGGTGCGGTGTGGATACCGCAACAACAACGGCGATATCAGAAATTTGTAATGTACCGATGCGATGTGTAATCGCAACGTGTGTTCCAGGCCATTGCTCCTTCACTTCAGCACCAATTTTCGCTAGCATTTTCTCTGCCATTGTCTTATAGGCTACGTACTCTAAATATAATGTACGGCGCCCCTTCGTAAATTCTCTAACAGTCCCAATAAAGGTTGTTACAGCACCGCATTCACGGCGAATCACTTTATTTGTTACCTCTTCAATCGAAATAGGTGTATCGATTACTTCATAATACATATATGTCATTTTGCACCCCTTACCACTTCTACGAGCCACTTCATATAAGATTCTTCCTCTGTTATATGAAATGTTTTATATGTTTCTTGCAGGCTTTGTACATCATCCCATGTGATAACGGCCATCACATTCTCCACTTTATTTAATAAAGCAGCATCTTCCATTGAACGAAGGAGAACTACTTTCGGATATGTTTTCGCTTTATAACCTTCTACTAAAATTATATCTACTTCAAAGAATTCATATAAACGAATGATTTCCTCTAAAGACCACTTATCACGAAGAGAAGAAAGGGATAACAACCCTGCTCCTTCTACGCTGCTTACAACCGCTCCAGCATGCCTGTGACGTTCACTATCTTTCTGCGGTACTTCTGGGAAACCGCCATGTCCGTGATGCTTAATTGTAGCAACTTTCATTCCTTCATTAGTCAAAATGCGAACAAATTTTTCCACAAGCGTTGTTTTTCCGCTATTTTGATAACCTACTATTTGTAAGATTGAAGCGGTTCTGCCCATGGCCACTCACTTCCTTGACTCGACTCTAATAATAATACCGACACAGTCATTCCCGCTTCAAACCCTCTTGTTCCTCCTGGCAGAACAATAAAAGCATTGCTATCTGCAAGAGAAGATACTGCGCTTGATTTATCTAAGCCTACTGGCATTGCCTGCAGCACGCCATTTACAATGTTTACTTTCGCCCTTACAAATCGCGTAAATGGATTAGGCTTTGGAAAATCTTTTTGTAAAATTGCATCTGCACGATACGCATGTGGTTCTTTCGCATAAAGATATGTTTGAATGATCGGATGAACGAATAATTCAAATCCTACATAACAAGCGGACGGGTTACCTGATAAGCCAAATAACAGCTTTCCATTTACTTCAGCTACTGTTGTAACACTACCTGGCCGCATTGCAATTTTATTAAATAACACATTTGCATGTAACTTTTCATAAATAGCAGGTAAATAATCATAATCTCCTACCGAAACACCGCCAGTTGTAATTAAAATATCTACTTCATCCATCGCAGATTTCACTGCTTCATAACAAGCATCCAGCTCATCAGCAAGTTGTCCATAATAGCGTACTTTCCCGCCTGCTTTCACAATTTGAGCTGCAATCATATAGGAATTACTATTTCTAATTTTCCCTGGTTCCAGCGGCTCATGTACTTCTAACAATTCGCTCCCTGTTGTAACAATCCCAACTACAGGCTGTTTTACAACCTTTACTGAGCTGTAACCAAAAGTTGCCAATAGCGCCGCTACACCTGGATTAATCACTGTACCTTTTGCCACAAGGACTTGGTTTTGTTTTATATCTTCTCCTCGAAATGAAACATTGTCACCATTTGCAAAAGGGCGCTTTAGCTTCATATATGTCTTTCCGTTTTTCTTACATCCTTCTGTTAGCTCTAACATCACGACCGCATTACAATCTTCTGGAATAGCTGCCCCTGTCATAATCCGAACCGCCTCAAAAGCCTTCACTTCTTCTTTAAAAACAGAGCCAGCTCCAATTTCCCCTATTACTTCAAATTCAATCGGATGATCTTGGCTTGCTTCTTTTGTATCTTCCGCTCGAATCGCAAAACCATCATATGGAGAGCGGTCAAAATGCGGAACATCGTGATCTGCTACAACATCTTCTCCAAGAACTCTTCCATAACTTTCGATAATCGAAACCTCTTCATTTTCACCTTGCTGAGCATATTTCATAACCCTCTCCACTGCTTCAGCTACTGGAATTGGTACTCGTTTTTCTAACATCTTTTTCACCCCATGTTTGCAAAATATCACATCTTGATTACACTTTATATTGTACAATGCTAATCATACTAGCAATTACTTCAAGGAGGAATTCCATGTCTTCATTCACTCATTTTAATGACCAAGGCCGTGCCAAAATGGTCGACATAAGCGATAAAAAGGTGACAGTGCGTACCGCAATTGCTTGCTCTAGCATCCTTGTTACAAAAGAAATTTATGATAAAATCTCCCGTAATGAAATTGGCAAAGGCGATGTATTAGCCGTCGCACAAATCGCCGGTATTATGGCTGCCAAGCGCACTTCTGACATTATTCCAATGTGCCATCCTTTACTTCTAAAAGGAGTAGACGTCTCCTTCGACTGGGAATTAGCGAAAGAACAATATCGTTTACTCATTGAAGTAAAAGTCAAAACAGAAGGTAGCACCGGTGTTGAAATGGAAGCTCTAACAGCTGCTTCTGCAACCGCCCTTACCGTGTATGATATGTGTAAAGCTGTCGATAAAGGAATGATTATTGGCGAAACATATTTACTTGAGAAAACAGGCGGGAAAAGTGGAGATTATGTTAGAAATCCACACTCCTAACGCAATCCCCTGAACCTAAAGGAGCTTCCTTTAGGTTCAGCCTATATATCTTGCATATAATCGCTTCGCTACTTTCATATCATTCGTTCCATGAATAAATGCCCTACCATCCGTAAATAAAACAAAACGATATTCCTCAATCGGAAATGATAATAAATATGGTGTCGTTTGTACATCCACGCTTTTTTGTAAGCGTTTTTTCACTTCTTCTAGATTAAGAGATTGCGATATTCCTGGACGGATTTGAACCGTATTTCGTCCGCATAACACTTCCGTTTTCATCTGTGATTCAAATGTTAAACTCGGATACGTACGCAGTTTTCCGCAAGATGGACATGTACCTTTTTTCTGTCGATTTACTTTAAACGCCATATGCTGATTGTTCCAAATATCAAATGATAGCATCGTCTCACGAAGCGAACCGAAATCTTCTACTAATATTTTTAAAGCCTCCGTCACCTGATGTGCAACCACCATTTGGACAGCTGGCTGTATAATTCCTGCCGTATCACATGTCGCCCCGCTTGTCGGATGCTCCATCAAACAACGGAAACACGGCGTTTTCCCTGGAAGAATTGTATAGGTGACTCCGTAACTACCAACACACCCTCCATAGATCCAAGGAATATTATATTTTTGCGAAATATCATTAATGAGAAGACGCGTATCAAAATTATCAGTCGCATCTAATATCAAATCTACATTTTTAATTAATTCTTCCATTTCTTGCATTGTTACATCTGTTACAACTGGTATAATTTCCACTTCAGAATTAATCTTTCTTAAATGTTCTGCCGCTGCAATTGCTTTCGGCTTGTACTGTTTTGCATCTTCCTCTGTATATAACTGCTGCCGCTGTAAATTACTCCACTCAACATAATCACGATCCACAATCGTCAGTTTTCCAATTCCAGCCCGAACAACCGCTTCTGCATTTGCAGCCCCGAGTGCACCAGCACCGATAATAAGCACATGCTTCTCTCTTATCTTCCTTTGTCCGTTCTCACCAACACCTGAAAATAATATTTGTCTTGAATAACGTTCCTGCAATGCGGCTCCCCCTTTCTTATCCTCCAATATAAGACATTTCAATTTTTGGACGATTTCTCGCACTTTCTTCAGTCCGTTCATCTGAATACCGATCTTTTCGATATTTCCATATATCTTGTAATACCTTTAATAAGTCCGAATCAGATATATCTTTCCTAAGTAAATTCCTTAAATCCGTACCTTCTGTAGCAAACAAACAAGTATAAAACTTACCGTCTGCTGAAATCCGTGCTCTCGTACAAGAAGAACAGAAAGACTCAGACACCGAAGTGATAAATCCAACTTCTGCATCACTGCCTACATAGCGGTAACGTTTGGCAACTTCTCCAAAGTAATGAGGTTCAGCAGGCTCAATTGGATATACTTGACCGATTTTCTCAATCAATTCTTGTTTCGTAATGACCTGTTCAAAATTCCATCCATTTGTACTTCCAACATCCATAAATTCAATAAAGCGAAGTGGAATTTCTTGTTCTTTAAAATAAGCGGCCATCGGAAGAATTTGGCTATCATTCATTCCCTTTTTTATAACCATATTTACCTTTACTTCGAGCCCTGCTTCTTTTGCGGCTGCGATTCCTTTTAGCACAGGTTTTGTACTAATATTTCGGCCATTGATTTTACGAAACACATCATCTTCTATCGCATCTAAACTAACATTCACTCGGTGTAATCCTGCTTCTTTTAACGCTTTTGCTTGTTTCGTTAAGTGAATACCATTTGTCGTTAGTCCAATATCCGTTAAGCCATCAAGCTTCACAAGACGTGCAATGAGTTTTGTTAAATCTTTACGTAGTAATGGTTCACCGCCCGTAAGCCTGATTTTCTTTACGCCCATACCTACAAATAATTTTGCTAGTCTTTCAATTTCGTCAAAGGTAAGCAAAAACTCTTCTTGTAAAAATGCATAATCCGGTCCAAACACTTCAGCCGGCATACAATAAGTACACCTGAAATTACAACGATCAATGACAGAGATGCGTAAATCTTGAAGTGGGCGCCCTAAAGAATCTCTAACTTTCTCGTGCATCATCACCCCTCCTTTTCTGCTAAATTCATATCTGCCTTCATTCTATTATAATATATTTTTAAACTGCGATGTTTTTACTCAGTCTCTTTATTCACTTTCCATGTTTTTTATTTGCCTTCATGATAATAAACGAAAACAATATATGTTGTGATATTTCTCACATCATCTATGCCATTCAACATTTCTTCACAAATCTGTTCGTATTTTGTTCACATTGTTATGAAAAAGCTCGATACCTAACCCATTACAAAAAATGTGCAATCTAAGCTGTACCTTTTTACTGCTTTTGATCCACTTGTATTTGCGTTCGATATTCATCACCCCACTCACGCATAAGTGTAATAATTGGCGTAAGGGATTTTCCGAACTTTGTTAAAGAATACTCCACTTTTGGCGGAACTTCTTTATATACCTCCCGATGAATTACACCTGCAGCCTCGAGCTCTCGCAACTGTCTTGTCAACATACGCTGCGTAATGCCAGGCATTAATCGTAAAAATTGATTAAAACGAATTTCTTCCGCATTCATTAAATGAAACAAAATAACCCCTTTCCATTTCCCCCCAATTACATCTAGTGTTAATTCTACCGAACAACGATATATTTCTTCATTTTTCATTTCATCACTCTCCATTAGTATACAAATTGATACTATATGCTAAAAATGTGCGTACTTACATCATTCATTGTACTACTGTAGAATCTATTTTGTAATCAACTTACTATAAAGTGAAACTTTAATAAGTGGGGTTTTCTTCATCCCCCACTTATTATTAGTTGAACCAATCGGGCTTTTACGGGCAGTTTATCTCCCACCTAACTTCTTTGTTTTTGCCGAATTTTGAGGTGGGGGTATTACTGCCCGTTAATACGGGATAAAAAAGCAAATTACGAAAAGGCGGTTATATAAATGGAACATACAAAAGAAGAAATTTTAAAAGCTTATTACTTTAGACATGCGTGTAAAGAATTCGATGTAAATAAAAAAATCTCTGATGAAGATTTTCATTTCATTTTAGAAACAGGTCGACTTTCTCCAAGTTCATTTGGCTTTGAACCTTGGAAGTTTGTTGTGATTCAAAACCAAGAACTGCGCAATAAACTACTACCTGTAGCATGGGGCGCTCAAAAACAATTACCAACAGCAAGTCACTTTATAGTCATATTAGCTCGTAAAAAAGAAGAGATGCTTTATAACTCTTCCTATATTTCAAACTTCATGGAAAATATTCAGCAGCTTCCCGAGGAAGTTGTAACAATGAAACGCGGCTTTTATAAGGAGTTTCAAGAATCTGATTTTCAATTATTAGAAAGCGACCGTGCAATGTTCGATTGGGCTTCTAAACAAACATACATCGCTCTTGGTAATATGATGACGGCAGCTGCTCAGATTGGTATCGATTCTTGTCCGATCGAGGGCTTCCATCAAGAAAAAGTTACTGCGATTTTAAAAGAAGAAGGCATTATTTCAGATGATGCATTTGGCATCTCTGTTCTTGCTGCTTTTGGTTATCGCGCGGAAGAACCAAAACATAATAAAACTCGTCAAACAATGGATAAAGTTGTGGAATGGATTAAATAGATAAACGCCTTCCCTATTCATAATAGGATTAAAAGATGTCTACAAAAGACCATAGCCATCAAGTTAACAAAAATACCCCAGAT
>NZ_JBALQK010000003.1:0-8729 GCF_036965845.1 Bacillus sp. JJ1127
GTTTTTTTAATTGATGTATGTATGCATTTGATAATGATTATCATGATCATATACTTCATTCTACCTATTACTCCAAAAGACTGTCAACCATTATTTTGTAATATAAAACTAATGTACTTGGTATAAAACCAATCTCATAATATAAAATTTACCCACTAATACGTCGCTAATTAATACCATTTACCTTTTTCTTCCCCTTGTTTTGGAATGAATTCTAGCTTTAATTGCATAAAAAAGAAGAGTAAAATGTTCACTCTTCCTTTTCTTACTTATTTAATTTTGCCTCGATTTTCTTAATCAGTTCATCTTCATTTGGCGCTGCAACTGGACGGTTATTCACAAAAGCGAATGATTTTTTACGACCTGGCCCACAATAAGATTGACATCCAACTTCAATACTTGCACATGAATCTACCTTTTTGAGCTTTGGTATCAACGTCTTAATGTTCGTTGCCTGACAATCATCACACACACGAAATTCGTTTCCCATTATATATAACACTTCCTCTATTTTAAACTTTTCACAAGTACATTTAACAATAAACACTAAATGGTATTTTACCGCTCTTTGGTGCTCGATGCAAGTCTTCCACTGTAGTCCTAACCCTTGCTTTTCCATTTATTTTTCCCTTCATAAGCTTTTGTCATTCGTACATATATTTCTTACCTTCATCAAAATCTACCATATTTTTAAAAGCTTTGTATAAAAGCAATTTTTTTTGCCCATTATAAAAATAGGAAGTTCATAAAAAGAAAGGGAGTTGAATCTATGAAAGTAAGACAAGATGCTTGGACAGATGAAGACGATTTATTACTTGCTGAAACCGTCCTTCGCCATGTTCGAGAAGGAAGTACACAATTAAATGCATTTGAAGAAGTTGGAGATCAATTAAATCGTACATCAGCGGCTTGTGGTTTTCGTTGGAACGCTGTTGTCCGCTATAGCTATGAGCAAGCTCTTCAGCTAGCAAAAAAACATCGTAAAGATAAAATGCGTGCTGCTGGTGGTGAACAAGCGAAAAAACGCCTGCTTTATACCCCTCCAGCTTCAGCAGTAATAACTGCCCATGACGAACCAGTTACAAAAGAAGCTATTCCATATTCGGAACCATCTGTTTCTAAAACTTCTCTAACAATGCAAGATGTCATTTACTTCTTACAAACAGTCGGATCTTCAAACGTAAAAGTAACGGCACTTGAAAACGAGAATACGAGATTAAAACAAGAATTAAAAGCACAAGTGCTTCGCAATGAAGAATTAGAAACGAAACTGGAAAAACTAGAACAACAATCTAATACAGTACAAGAAGATTATGAAACGCTCATGAATATTATGAACCGCGCTCGTAAATTAGCATTAATGGATGACGAAGAGCGTGCACAAACTTCTTTCCGAATGGACCGAAATGGGAATTTAGAAAAAATTGCAGAATAAAAGGGATGCGCTAACCGCATCCTTTTTATTTTGTTATAATAAAGATTGTCATTTTATAGATAAGGGGTTAGTTATATGAGCAATTCCCGTTCGATTTTATCTCAACCAGAGTGGCGTATTGTTGATCAGTCTAGTTTAGGACCGACATTTCATGCTCTGCAGTCATTCGCAATGGATGACACACTATGCACGACAATCGGAAATGGTACCTCTGCTTCAGCAATGCGTTCTTGGGTTCATTACAATACAATTGTTCTTGGCATTCAAGATTCTCGTCTTCCTCATTTACAGGAAGGGATTTCTTTTTTAAAACAGAAGAATTTCAATGTTATTGTTCGTAATTCAGGTGGTCTTGCAGTCGTACTTGATGAAGAGGTTTTAAATGTATCACTTCTATTTCAAGAAACAGAAAAGGGAATTGATATCGACCTTGGATACGATACAATGTGGCATTTAATTAAAGAAATGTTAAAAGATTACGATGTCGATATCGAGGCAAAAGAAATCGTTGGCTCTTATTGTCCTGGTAGCTATGATTTAAGCATTCGCGATCAGAAATTCGCAGGTATTTCACAGCGCCGCATTCGCGGAGGTGTAGCTGTACAAATTTACTTATGTGCTACAGGAAGTGGCTCCGAACGTGCGGCACTTGTTCGTGATTTTTACAACTTAGCAATTCAAGGTGAAGAAACAAAATTTACGTATCCAGAAATTGTACCAAGTACAATGGCTTCATTATCTGAACTACTTGGTGAAACGATTACCGTTCAAGACTTAATGATGCGCCTTTTAAAAACATTACAGCATTTCGCACCAAAATTAACACCATCACAATTAACAGTTGATGAAGTTCCATTATACGAAATGAATTTACAGCGTATCATCGATCGTAATAACAAAGCACTTAATCTTGAGAAATAAGAAAAACCCCGCTACATAGCGGGGTTTTTCAATTATAGTGCTTGAGCTGCTGTAATTAAAGCTAGCTTGTACACTTCTTCTTCGTTACAACCACGAGATAAATCGTTTACTGGCATATTTAAGCCTTGTAAGATTGGTCCTACTGCTTCGAATTTACCTAGGCGTTGTGCAATTTTGTAACCGATATTACCAGCTTCTAAGCTTGGGAATACGAATACGTTAGCATCACCTTTAATAACAGAACCTGGTGCTTTTTTCTCAGCTACAGATGGTACGAATGCAGCATCAAATTGGAACTCTCCATCTAATGTTAATTCAGGAGCCATTTCTTTTGCGATGCGAGTTGCTTCTACAACTTTTTCTGTTTCTGGGGATTTCGCAGAACCCTTTGTAGAGAAACTTAACATTGCAACGCGTGGATCAATGCCGAATAATTCAGCTGTCTTTGCACTTTCAATACCAATTTCAGCTAAATCTTGGCTGTTTGGTGCAATATTAATTGCACAGTCAGCGAATACATATTTCTCATCTTCGCGTACCATGATAAATACGCCTGAAGTTTTTGTAACGCCTGGTTTTGTTTTAATGATTTGAAGTGCTGGACGAACTGTGTCAGCTGTAGAATGAGCTGCACCACTTACTAAACCGTGTGCTTTACCCATGTATACAAGCATTGTACCGAAGTAGTTTTCGTCTTTAAGGATTTTGCGAGCATCTTCTTCTGTTGCTTTACCTTTACGGCGTTCAACGAAAGACGCTACCATCGCATCCATTTCTTCGTATGTAGCTGGATCGTAAATATCAACGCCTGCTAATGTTAAATTCATGCTAGCAGCTTTTGCGCTAATTTCTTCTTTATTACCAACTAAGATTGGTTTTACTAATTCTTCTTTTGCTAAACGCTCTGCAGCGCCTAAGATTCTTTCATCAGTTCCTTCAGGAAGTACAATAGAAATGCCTTTTCCTTGAACTTTTTCTTTTACTGTTGTAAATAAATCGCTCACAAATAAACCCTCCTACAAATGTTAAAAAAACTCTACCTTTAAGAATACTTCTTTTCATCTATATTTTAAACTTATAGCTCCTAAAAAATAGGCAAAATTAAAATGATTATATTTTCACAAAATTCAGCTGGTTAATTTTCCATCTATCTATAGATATAAAGACATATACACTCCTCTTTCTAGCATTTTCAATTGTGACAATTTTATGCACCAAAGCTTTACATAGGTAACTTTAAAACTATATATGCTATAGTTAACGTGTAAAATATCATTAACTGAGGTGAATCGAATGAGCGAAGCAGCAAAAACGTTAGATGGTTGGTATTGTTTACATGATTTACGTTCTATCGACTGGGCAGCATGGAAAACATTATCTAGTGACGAACGTGAACAAGCAATGTTTGAATTTTTAAATATCATCGAGAAATGGAATAAAACTGCGTCTGCAAAACAAGGTAGCCATGCAATGTATACCGTTGTTGGTCAAAAAGCTGATATTATGTTTATGATTTTACGTCCAACAATGGGAGAATTAAATGAAATTGAAACAGAATTAAACAAAACAACATTAGCCGAATATATGGTTCCTGCATACTCTTACGTATCTGTTGTTGAACTAAGTAACTACCTTCCAGCTGATGAAGATCCATACCAAAACCCACAAATCTTAGCACGCTTATACCCTGAATTACCAGCAGCAAATCACATTTGCTTCTACCCAATGGACAAGCGTCGTCAAGGTGATGACAACTGGTACATGCTTCCGATGGAAGAACGCAAAAAGCTTATGTACAGTCACGGCAAAATCGGTCGTCAATATGCAGGTAAAGTGCGCCAAGTTATTACAGGTTCTGTTGGTTTTGATGATTATGAGTGGGGTGTAACACTATTCGCTGATGACATCCTTCAATTTAAAAAACTTGTATATGAAATGCGCTTCGATGAAGTAAGTGCTCGTTATGGTGAATTTGGAACATTCTTCGTTGGAAACATTTTACCAAGCGAAAAAGTAGCAAAATTTTTATACGTATAATACAAAAAAGGAACGAAATTCGTTCCTTTTTCTTTATATTCCACAATTCTTCTCCAAAAATCCGCTATTTTCGTCAAATTAAAACAAGAACGGACAAAATCTTGTCAAATTTCCTATTAAATTATAATCTTTTCATATCCAAATTTATGCTAAAATGGTACGAGCTATATGCTAATAACGATGCGAAGGTGATAATGTATATGAGGAAAATCTTATCTATTTTACTAGTGTTTCTATTGTCATTTTCTTCCTTAGGAGTAACAATCTCCCATGCAGAAGAAAAAATACATATAGACGCTGCCGCTACTATTCTTTTCGATGCAGACACAGGAAAAGTACTCCACGAACAAAACCCAGATGAACTACTGGCCATTGCTAGTATGTCAAAACTCATGGTTATTTATTCCGTTTTGGAAGCGATTAAGGAAGGAAAAATTACCTGGGATACAAAAGTAAACATCTCTAATTATGCTTATGAAATTTCCCGTAACAATGAATTCTCGAACGTTCCTTTCGAAAAAGGAAGACAATATACAGTGAGAGAATTATATCATTCTATTATTATCTTCTCTGCAAATGGATCTAGTGTTGCGCTAGCAGAACTTCTTGCAGGAAGTGAAAAAAACTTCTTGAATCTTGCAAATGAACATGCGAAAAAACTAGGGTTAAAGAAATACAAATTTGTAAACGCTACAGGATTAAATAATGCTGATTTAAAAGGAAAACACCCTGAAGGAACAGATCCGAACGGAGAAAACTCCTTATCAGCTCGCGATATGGGTATTTTAGCGAGAACAATTATTACAAAGTATCCAGAAATACTAGAGGATACAAAACAAAGATTTAGAAACTTCCCAGATAACCACCCACTTCCAATTCGTATGGAAAACTGGAACTGGATGCTACCAGGCGCTGCCTTTGCTTACGAAGGGACAGACGGTTTAAAAACGGGAAGTTCAGATACAGCTGGGTATGGATTTACAATTACCGCAAAACGCGGTGATTTACGTCTTATCTCCGTTATTATTAAGACAAAATCAATGGACGAACGCTTCACAGAATCTCGTGCGTTAATTGATTACGGTTTTAATAACTTTGAAAAACAGAAATTAAAAATAGATAGAAATAACACAATTCCTGTTGTAAAAGGGAAAGAAGATTATGTAACTGTGACACCTGAAAAAGAAATAACGGTAATCACAAAAAAGGGTAGCAAACCACCTTACAAAATTTCTACTGAGGCGGATCAATCACTTGCTGAGGATGGAAAATTAATCGCACCTATTAAAAAAGATGCAAAAGTAGGTTCACTTGTTTTAGAATCAACTGATCAATATGGATTCTTAGACGGAAGTAAAAACATGAAAATCACTGCAAAAACAACAGAAGAAGTAGAAAAGGCAAATTGGTTCGTATTAACAATGCGTTCCATTGGTGGATTCTTCTCAAATATGTGGTCAAAGTTATTCGGATAAATAAAAAGCTAGCAATGCTAGCTTTTTTATTATGTTTCTCCTTCTAACACTAAAATTACTCTCCCTAAAAGTTTGTTTGATTGTCATATCTGAGTCCTTTTCCTCATACGTATGAACTAGTAATTGTTCCACACTTCACCTAGAAATAAACCTCTTTCTCTAATGCAATCCCAAAAGAGAGGTGAGACATAATGGCTGTTATCGCCCATACAGGCGAAGAAGTAAAATTATTAGCTAGGCTCATGCGTGCTGAAGCTGAAGGGGAAGGGCAACAAGGCATGTTGATGGTTGGAAATGTTGGTGTCAATCGCGTTCTTGGAAATTGTTTAGATTTTAAATCAATCCGAAATTTACGCCAAATGGTTTTTCAAAGTCCTGGTGGATTCGAAGCAACTCAGAAAGGGTACTTTTATCAACGGGCACGAGAACAAGACATCGCCCTTGCAAGACGTACAATTCAAGGGCAACGCTTTTGGCCTGCAAATTTCGCCTTATGGTTCTTTCGTCCGACTGGTGCCTGTCCACCAACTTGGTATGACCAGGAAAATTCAGGGCGTTTTAAAAACCACTGCTTTTTTCAACCATCCGGCGAGGACTGCCCAAGTGTATATTAAAGAATGAAAACAGGGAGGGATTTTTGAATGGCACAGCAACAAAATCCATACTATGGAACGGGTTTTTATCAACCTTCAGGGGGATATATGCAACAACAAATGACGCCGCAGCAGCAACAAGCTATGCAACAACAGGCCATGCAACAACCAACTGCCCAAGCACAGCTTGCAGCATCTCAAGGTATGCTCCCACTAGAACAATCGTATATTGAAAATATCCTTCGCTTAAACAAAGGAAAACCAGCAACTTTTGTTATGACATATGAGCGTGGTAGTTCGCTTGGCACACAATCCTATACAGGTATTATTGAAGCAGCTGGACGTGATCACATTATCGTCAGTGAACCAAAATCCGGAAAAAGATACTTACTACTTATGATTTACTTGGATTATGTAGAATTCCCTGGAGAAATTACGTATTTTCCTACCCAACCAGCAACCTATGCTCCAAGATCATAAAAAAAAGCTGGCAAATGCCAGCTTTTGTTTTTATAAACCTTTTACAACTGCAGTTCCTAGTAAAATCCATCCTACAATAAATGCTACACCACCAAGCGGTGTAATCGGTCCAAAAAATTTAATACCCGTTGTACTTAATGCATATAGACTACCAGAGAACATGATAATTCCAGCTACCATAAACCAGCCTGCCGCACTTAAAAGAGAAGATTGAATTTTATCCATTAATAACGCAACAACGAACAATCCCCCCGCATGAAACATTTGATATGTAACTCCTGTCTTCCACACTTCTAACATTTTTGCAGAAATCTTGTTTTCTAAGCCATGCGCCCCAAAAGCTCCTAATGCGACAGATAAACCAGCTGCAATACAACCTAATAAGAAGAAAATTTTCATTAGAATTCCCCTTTTTATCTTTATGATAAGAAATTTTTGCATATAAGCCAAACAATTTAACCTTTAAAAATCAAATAAAGAACTCCCATTTGCATCTGCTTCTTTCATATATACAGGTTCTCCGGAAACTGATACTACCTGCTGAGTTGTTGTCATTGGATGAGATGTTATCACTTGTGGTTGTAGTTTTGGTTCTACATACCTACTAGAATCAATCTGTTCGTCTAACAGTAAATCACATAAAGCACGAACAACTGATAGATGTTCCTTCGCTTTCTGTCCTTCACTACTTTTTGCTTTTGCAATTTCATTTGCCATTTTATTTAAAATCTTCTCGCTAGATACTTGCATCCCTTGTCACCTCTTACTTTATAATTCTTTCTCAAATTGCTCCAACTTCTCTACTGGACCAAATACTATTATCATATCACGTTCTTGTAATTTTTCCTGCCCTGTTGGATTATGGATAATATCCCCATGTCTTAAAATCGCTAAAATTGTAACATCAAATTGATTTCTCACATTATTTTCTAGCAATGTTTTTCCAATTAAAATAGAGCCTTTCCCAATTTGAACTTCTTCTATCGCAAAGGACTGCTCTATTCCATAAAGCACTGTATCAATATAATGAACCGTTAGTGGATTTGCAATACCTTTTGCAATATGGATTCCAGCCATACTAGATGGATTAATAACTTTAGTCGCACCAGCACGACGTAATTTTTCTTCCGTTTCTGGCTTTTCGGCTCTAGCTACAATTTTAATCTTACTATTAAGCCCCCTTGCCGTTAATGTAATAAATACATTTTCAGCATCATTCGCAACAATCGCCACTAAGCCAGCAGCTTTTGTAATTCCAGCCTTAATTAATACCTGATCTTCAGTAGCATCACCATGTACATACAAAAGCTTTTCCTTCTCTAGTACCTCTCCATCTCTATCAACAACCACAAAAGGAATCTTCTTTTCCTGTAATTCGTGTACAACTTGAAGTCCTACTCTACCACAGCCACATACAATAATATGATCTTGTAACTGCGCTATGTGCTTATCCATTTTTCTCCTCCTCATTGCATGAAATAAATTCCCCTCAATAATCATCGCTGCTACTACCCCGATTGCATATGTAACAATTCCTACCCCAACTGGTATGATGAGAAGTGCGAAAATCTTCCCAGCTTGCGTTAACGGAACTGCATCCCCGTATCCAACCGTCAATACTGTAATCATCGTCATCCAAAAAGCTTGAAACAAACTGATTTCTTCTATTATCATAAATCCAATTGTTCCAAGGGTTACAACGAAACACATACATATCACTGCTATCAATAATTGCCTGCGTGCATTCATATCGTTCTTCAACTCTTTTCTCTATCTATATAAATCCAT
>NZ_JBALQK010000003.1:8869-11442 GCF_036965845.1 Bacillus sp. JJ1127
AAAGAGGGGTTTTATGTCCTTTTTTAATTGATGCATATATACAATCTTTGCCAGAAGAAATGAAATATGTATATACTAGAAGCGGAATCTATGAAAGAGGTCGATATCATGAAAACATTTCTTTCCGCCATGCAATGGACATTATTTATTTTGGCAGGAAGCCTCATTGTACCAGTTAGTGTAGCCACTAGTTATGGACTCAATGGTGCTGAAGCTATTGCATTTGTACAACGAACATTATTTATTCTTGGTTTTGCAGGCCTCCTGCAAGCTATATTTGGTCATAAGCTACCTATTCAAGAAGGTCCTGCTGGTCTTTGGTGGGGAGTCTTCTCTCTTTATGCAAGTTTAGGAATCGTACTATTTGGATCAAATAATGAAACACTCCGCGTCTTGCAGTACGCTTTCCTGTTAAGTGGTATCATTTGTATTATCCTTAGTATTTTTGGACTTATTGATAAGCTTGTTCGTTATTTCACACCAACAGTAATCGGAACTTATTTATTTCTTCTTGTTGCCCAGCTTAGTGGCTCTTTCTTAAAAGGAATGTTTGGCCTTGACGGACAACATACCGAAGTACAAGTAAACGTATTCATTCTTTCACTCATTGTTATTTTACTATCTTTTTTCATTATGAAGCTACCTATTATTGGGCAATACTCTGTTCTTTTCAGCATTGTCTTTGGATGGATTTTATTTGCATGCTTTGGATTATCCAATCCAATTGCACCTGTAACAGATATCATTCGTCTCCCATCCCTATTTGTTTTTGGAACACCTCGCATTGAATGGAATATGGCAATTACCGTTATTTTTGTCACACTACTTCTCCTAACAAACATGTTAGCAAGTATTCGCGTTGTTCAAAAGGTTGTTTCTAAATATGAAGAGGATATAGTTCAAAATCGCTTTAAACAGGCTGGGATTATAACGGGAATTAATCAACTGCTAGGCGGACTTTTCTCCGCGATTGGTCCTGTAGCCATTTCAGGATCAGCTGGATTTATCGCAACAACCAATATTTATAAGAGGCTTCCTTTTATGCTAGGATCAATTTTTATCATTTTAATTAGTATATTTCCAAAGATTACTTCATTCTTTGCAGCGATCCCTGTTGCTGTTGGATATGCGGCTATTTACCCTGTATTTGCAAACATGATTGGCCTTGCCTTTCGTGAATATGACGCAGTGCAAAATAAAAATCGTTTATTCCGTGTTGCCGGCCTTTCACTCTTTACAGGAATTGGGGTTATGTTCGTGCCGCCGAGTGCATTCTCTACCCTTCCGCCATTTTTAGCATCCTTTTTAAGTAATGGCCTCGTCCTTGGTTCCGTTATGGCCATTCTACTTGAAGTACTATTTTCCCATTCAAAAGAAAGCCAACTTTCGTAAATTGGAAAACTTCCATTATTGCACTCTATTTTCAGAGTTGTTACGATAGGTATAAATTATCATGGGCAATACGCCCATGATAATTTATACTAACAATACAGTCACCTTCTTAACTTTATTTAAAGAGGTTCGATGTCTTACTATTTATTATTTATTCCTCAACCTTTTCATCAAAACTTATTTGTAGCAACACCAATTATTATTTAAACAAAGAAAGGAACTTTCTATATGTCTTATAAAATGATTGTTTTAGATTTAGATGATACTTTACTACGTGATGACCATACGATTTCAGAGCGTACAAAACAAGCTTTAATGACCGCTCAAGAACAAGGTGTAAAAGTTGTACTTGCTTCTGGCCGCCCAACATTTGGTATGCGTCATGTTGCAAAAGAACTTCGTTTAGAAGAATACGGAAGTTTCATCCTATCATTTAACGGCGCAAAAATTATTAATTGTAAAACAAATGAAGAACTATTCAGCAGTACATTATCTCCTGAAATCGTTCATAATCTATATGAAATTAGTAAAGAAGAAGATGTTTGGATCCATACGTATATGGGCGATGATATTGTAACTGAAGAAAATAATCCATATACAGAAATTGAAGGCAATCTTACAGGTATGCCAATCATTGAAGTAGATAGCTTTATTGCTGCTGTACAAGAGCCTGTTGTAAAAGTATTAATGAATAAAGAAGCTGAACGCCTTGTAGAAGTAGAAAAGAAACTTCAAAAACAACTAGAAGGAAAACTAAGTGTAATGCGTTCAAAACCATACTTCTTAGAGTTCACAGAGGCTGGTGTTACAAAAGGAACAAGCTTACACCAACTCATTCAAAAACTTGGTATTAAACGTGAAGAAGTAATCGCAATGGGCGATAGCTATAACGATCAAACAATGATTGAATTCGCTGGTCTTGGCGTTGCGATGGGTAATGCACCAGATGATATTAAAGAAATTGCAAACTACGTAACTGATACAAATATGAACGATGGTGTTGCAAAAGTTGTAGAGAAATTTGTACTAAAAACCGAAGTTCTTGTTTAATATATATGATTTTTCAACATACAAGTCACGGCTATGAAGAACAAAAGGTGACCTATACTCACTTTCTCATTTTGTTTTCACTCGGCATGGGGCTACCGCTTCTATACATGGGCGGATGCTCTCTCCCATCT
>NZ_JBALQK010000003.1:11483-22499 GCF_036965845.1 Bacillus sp. JJ1127
CTAAAAAGAGAGGTTTTATATCAGTTTTTCAATCTGTATTTATACAAATCCGCGCACAAAACCTATTTGAAGTCAAATACTTCAAATGGGTTTTTCTTTAAATATAAGTAGCTTTGTGAAGATATTTTGAACTTTGCACCATTTTCATAGTGCAAAGTTTGTTTTTGTATATAATGAAACAAACAGACTATTTTTAAACAAGAATACAAATTTACTATATACAAGCTCATATTCTAAGGAGGCCATTTCATGTTATCTACACCAATCGGAAGATTAAGAGCAATTGGATTAGTTGAAGGGATTTCTTTTCTAATACTATTATTCGTAGCAATGCCGTTAAAATACTTCGCAGGGTTTGCAACAGCCGTTAAAATTACAGGTATGGCTCACGGTGTTCTATTTATACTATTCATCTTTGCAGTAATTCAAGTAACAATCGTGCATCGCAAATCAATTTCATGGGCTCTTGGTGCACTTATCGCATCCGTTATCCCATTTGGCACTTTTGTACTAGATGCAAAACTAAAAAATGAACAATAATAATGAAAGGTAGCTAACAACCATTTTGTTAGCTACCTTTTTTAGGCTGCATTATAGATTTGGAATTTGCCAATCAATTTCCTTCTCACCCATACTAGATAAGAATTCATTTACTTTTGAGAACGGTTTACTTCCAAAGAAACCTCGTCTTGCTGATAACGGACTTGGATGCACAGATTCAATAATATGGTGATTAGAATTCGTAATCAATTTTTTCTTCGCTTGTGCATGACGTCCCCACAATATAAATATCACAGGTTTTTCGCGTTCATTTAACAACTCGATTACACGATCTGTAAAATGCTCCCACCCTTTTCCTTTATGAGAGTTAGCCTCACCTTGACGAACAGTTAATACGGCATTTAGTAACAATACGCCTTGTTCTGCCCATTTCACTAAATAACCGTTATTCGGGATTTCACATCCAACATCAGACTGTAATTCCTTATACATATTTTGTAGTGACGGTGGTGTTCTTACGCCCGGTTGTACAGAGAAACTCAAGCCATGTGCCTGATTTGGCCCATGATACGGATCTTGTCCTAAAATGACAACCTTCGTATTTTCATAACTTGTATAATGTAACGCATTAAAAATATCATTTGCATTTGGATATATCACATGTGTACTGTACTCTTCTTTTAGAAACTGTCCCAACTTTTGATAATATGGCTTCTCAAATTCTGGTGCGAGTAATGGCTCCCAGTCATTCTTTAAAATGTGTTTCATCTCTTCACTTCCTATTCACTTAATTGACCATATCCTGCTTTGTAAACACTACGAATGAAACAATAAGGGATGCTACGGCCCAAACGGTTAAATTCATTAATGAAAAACTCATTGATAAACCTTGCAGTGCAGGTAATTTCCCTGATAAATAATCTGTTAATGATAGGTTCACACTAAATATATATTTTGCACCTTCCCAAGATGTCGCAAAAGAGCTTAAAATGCCACCAGCAATTAATGCTGCCAGCATAACTCCCATACCTGCTGGTGTGTTCCGAATTAGAACTGAAACCATGAAGGAGATTGTTCCTACAACAATTGCCACAAACCATGCCAATCCATATGCCATTAAGATGTATTGCCACTGCGGGATAAGGTGAACAAAATTTGTATTCAACGCTTCTTTATCAATCACAAACCCTGTTAACACAGGCAAACCCCATCCGGCATATCCAAAAACAACGCCCGATAATGCATAGGCAAAAATACCTACAAGGAGTAATATAAGTGAAACAAATAACAGCATCGTCACATACTTGCTAAGGAGGATTTTCCAGCGTCGAATCGGCCGCGTCAGGAGCATTTTCATCGTCCCATCACTTCGTTCTCCCGATACAATATCGATTGCCACAATCATTACAAGGAGCGGAATAAACAGGGTAATGCCTTGTTCAATAAATGCTCTGACAAACGTTGGTGCTCCTGGTGCAGTTGGATTAATATCATGATCTAAATAATATTGTTGTTGCTCTACCCTTACCTTTAGCCAATCACGCCACTCTTCCGGCAATCTAGAGTTGTTCAAACGATTTTGCGAATCAACAATTTGCTGTTGAAGTGAAACCTTCCAATCACTTGTACCAAGTCGCTTTTTCGTCGTTTCTATTTCACGATACTGGGCATAAACAAACAGCGGGATCAAAATTGCTAATATAAGCATGACAACAAAAATACGTTTCTTCCGATAAATTTTCTCCGATTCATTTAAAACAAGATTTGCAAATTCACGCATGCTGCTCACTCCTTGTGAGTTCAATAAATAAATCTTCTAACGTAAACACAAGCTCTTTCACACTATGTACGTCTATCCCATTTTCAATAAAACGCTTATTCCACATACTAATTGATGTGATATTCATACGGCACAATAAACGTTCATTGTCTATACTGATTTCACTTACTCCTTCTGCTGCTTCTAACATGCCCTTCGCTTTTGAAATTGGTGTAACAATCCACTCAACGCGATCACTTGCGGTTTTCATCAACTCTTCAATAGGTGCAACTGTAATCATTCTACCTTTATGAATAATAGCGACACGATCACATATCATTTGCACTTCACTCAGCAAATGACTCGAAATAAATACGCTCATATTTTCTTCTTTGACAAGCTTATGTATAAACTCTCTTAATTCTCTTATACCAGCAGGATCTAATCCATTTGTCGGTTCATCCAATATAAGAAGTTTCGGACTCCCAAGAAGGGCTTGCGCAATTCCAAGGCGCTGCTTCATACCAAGAGAATACGTTTTTACTTTATCGTAAATACGCTCATCCAAATGAACCATTTTTGCAATTTCTAAAATACGTTCATCCGATATACCACCAAGCATCCGTGCAAATTGCTTTAAATTCTCCCAACCTGTTAAATACGTATAGAGTTCTGGGTTTTCAACGATGCTGCCAATTTGTCGCATCGCTTCCCTAAAATTTTCTTTAATATGATAGCCACCGATAGAAATCTCACCTTCGGTTGCTTTAATCAATCCAACTAACATCCGAATTGTCGTCGTTTTTCCTGCCCCATTTGGACCGAGGAAGCCAAACACTTCTCCTTGCTTAACATCAAATGAAATATTTTCTACAAGCGTCTTCTTCCCAATTACCTTTTTTACATTCCGTACTGAAAGTATCGTCGTCATTTGGCACCTCCTTCATCTAGCTTCATCTTACTTACAACATCTTGTAATAAGCGCTCAGCCATATATGAGTAACCTATTTCATTCGGATGAAAATGATCTGTGTATAACAACTCTTTCCCACGATTTTGAAATAAATCAAACGTCGGTGTAATATATACATTTTTATTGTTTACTGCTAATTTCTCTAAAGAAGCATTCCAATCAATAACAATGGCTGAAGAACCTTTTAAATCTTCCACATCTTCAAAAGGATTGTATAAGCCGAGCCAAAAGATAGGGCTATCTGAATTTAACTTGCGAATTTCCGTTATAATTTTCTTCGCTTCATTTTGAAATGTTTCGGTATCTGGGCGATATTTCTCTAGATCTATATTCCCAAGTGATTCCCAGCCTGGAAATAAATCATTACCTCCAATTGTTAAAACGATTAGATCCGCTTGCTTAATGGAGTACTGAGCCCCACTGCTTTCTATCTGCTTTAACAAATCTGGCATTTTGGCACCACTAACAGCCAAGTTTGTTAAAGCAACCTTTTGTTTATAATCTTTTTGCAACCCTTCTTTCATGCGCCCAACATAACCAATTCCCTCTTTATCGCCAACGCCACGCGTTAACGAATCACCTAAACTAACTACTTGTAACGTTCCAGATTTCTTTTTCTCCTTAACTTGCGCTTCCGTTTTCGTAACTAACTTTGAAGCTTTCGGGTTCAATACATCGTTAACACCCGAAATGAAACCGTATGCAAACAAACAGAAAGATGCAATTGTAATGAGTAGAATTGCCTTAACTAATTTTGATCTCATATCAAAACCCCTTTTAGCCCTCATAGATTGTCCATAATTATACCAAACGCCCTTTTGAAAAGCGATTTCCACACTTTCTCTATTATGTTGTTTCTCTCTCCGTTAATTGTGGTAATAGCTCTATATTTTTGACGCTTACTTTTTCAGCTGTAATTTTCTCATATAATAATTCAAACGCTTTTCTACCAACAGCTTTACTAGAATGGGCAATCGTCGTAATTCCTAATATATCAGCCACTTCTTGATCATCACATCCAATAATTGCGAGTTCTTCTGGAATACGAATACCATGCTTCTTCGCTTCTGTTACCATACCTGCCGCAATTGGATTACACGAAACGAGAAAGGCTGTCGGTTTCAATGGCATATTTACCCATTCCCTTGCCACATTACGTCCATCTTCCACTGTAAAGCATTCTTTAAACTTCCATTCTTCTTGAGACTCAGTAGAAATTTCCTGAAGTGCATCTTCAAAAGCCTGCTTTCGCTTTTGACTATTAATACTATCGTTTCTTCCAATACAATATCCAATACGAGTATGCCCATTATCTAGTACATATTTCATGCCTTGTGAAAACACCTTATAGTGATCAATATGTACGCTAGAAATTAATTTTGATTCTATTTCCTCACACGTTACAATCGGCCCGAACTTTGTATATTCTTCAATTTTCTCTTGATTATTCACCCTTGAACATATAATCAAGCCATCAAGCTTTTTCATTTTTAACATGTGTAAAATTTCAAGTTCTCTTTCAGCACTATAGTTCGTCTGACAAAGCATCATATTATAATTTTTCTTTGCTGTTTCCTTCGAGATTCCTTCAATAATAGCACTGTAATATTGATTATTTACATGTGGTAATAGCACACCTATTACATTTGTTTTTCCCCTTACTAAGTGAATTGCATTGACATTTTGAGTATAGTTTAACTCCTCAATAATCGCTAAAATTTCTTTTCTCTTTTCCTCATTTACATAGGGATGATTATTGAGCACACGTGAAACTGTTGAAACGGATACCCCAGCAATTTCAGCAATCTTTTTTATATTTGTCATCTTATTTTCTTCCCTTCCCATCATTTAAATCAATTACATTCAAAATTCTCCCTTGACCTGGTAAGCTTTCCACATTATATCCTTTCCTAACAAACACATTCAGAAAGGATTTGGAACATATGATACATTTCAAATTAGAATATATATTTTTTATTGGTGGCTTACTCATTCTTTCCCTCGGAATTAATATGATGACAACCATCACTTCTTTTGGGCTTAGTCCCTATGATTCATTCTTTATTGCACTATATCAAAATTTCGGTATAAGTATTGGTTTTTGGATTTTTATGATTAACTTTGCTTTTACAATTATTGTGCTCTTTTTAAATAAAAAGCATATTACAATTGGAACGATTGTTACTATGGTTTTGATTTCTGTTTTTGTTGATTGGATTGGTTCTATTACTATTATTATGGATTCTATCCGCTCTCTTCCAAAATATATAACACTTGTGTGCGGAAATCTATTCGTTGGCGCTGGAATTGGAATCTATGTCTCCACACAATTATGTGCAGCACCACAGGAAGCATTTGTCTTAACAATGGCTGAAAAGAAGAAATGGACGTTTCGTAGAACAGAAATTTCATTAGCTTTGTTATTTTTGACACTTAGTTTCTTACTAGATGGACCTATTTACTTCGGAACCATTATTCTTTCCTTTACAACAGGATGGATTATTCAAGCATTTATTCATATGGGTACAAAAATTCTCCACGTAAAAAAGGCCTATTGAGCAAATAAAGCTCCAATAGGTCCTTTTTCGTCTATTTCATTGAAAGACCGCTCCTTGAATATAATCAAAGACAACCTTCTCATCATTTGGTAACACAACTGGCTGAATTTTCTTCGTATCAATAGCAATATCAGGGTCCTTCAAACCATTCCCTGTTAAAACGGCCACGATTTGACTTCCCTTCTCAATTTCTCCGTTTTGCAATTGTTTATAAACACCAGCAAGAGATGCACAGGAAGCAGGTTCAGCAAAAATCCCCTCGTACTTCGCTAACCATTCATATGCTTCAAGAATTTCAACATCTGTTACTTCGTCAATTTTACCTTGAGAGTGCTCGGCAGCTAAGGCAGCTTGCTCCCAGCTTGCAGGGTTTCCAATGCGAATAGCTGTTGCAACTGTCTCAGGATTCTCAATTTTATGCCCGCGTACAATCGCCGCTGCACCGTCTGCTTCAAAGCCATGCATTTTTGGTAAACCCGTACCTAGTCTTTCATGATACTCCATAAAACCTTTCCAATATGCCGTTATATTGCCAGCATTCCCAACTGGGATGGCTAAAATATCGGGGGCCTTCCCTAACGTATCACAAATTTCAAATGCAGCTGTTTTCTGGCCTTCAATCCGATATGGGTTAACAGAATTTACAAGCGTAATTGGTGAGGACTCACTCAAATTACGCACAATTTGCAGCGCATGATCAAAATTCCCATCAATACTTACAATCTCTGCACCATACATAACAGCTTGCGCTAACTTACCGTATGCAATCTTCCCATTCGGAATAATAACGATACATGATAATCCGGCCCTAGCTGCATATGCTGCTGCAGATGCAGACGTATTACCTGTTGATGCGCAAATTACCGCACCACTTCCAGCTTCCTTCGCCTTTGCTACAGCCATTACCATACCGCGGTCTTTAAAAGACCCAGTTGGATTTGTACCTTCTATTTTCCCATAAATCGTCACGCCCCACCGAGCTGACAAGTTCTCTAATAAAATGAGTGGTGTATTGCCTTCATGTAACGTTAAAGAAGGTGTCTTTTCTGTAATAGGTAGAAATTCTTTATATTCAGCAAGCAAGCCTTTCCACATTACTTCGCATCTCCTTCAATTCGATAGTTTGCTTTCACACAATCTATCTCTTCATAAGCTTGCAATGTATGTAAAATATATTCATAATCTGCAAGAGATGCACGGTGTGTTACGATGACAATCTCAGCTTTTCCTTTCTCTTGTAATGGCATTTGAATAATTTTTTCAAAGCTCACACCGCGTTCAGAGAATAAGGATGTAATTTTTGCAAATACACCAATCTCATCGCTTACATGTAGGCGTAAAAACTTTTTCACAAAAATTTCATCTGGCTCTTTTAACACTTTCTCATACTGCGGGGAAACAGCACTATTTCCAGTTACACCAAGGCGCACATTTTGCATCACTGCAACTAAATCAGAAACGACTGCTGTTGCGGTCGGCAAACTTCCTGCACCAGGTCCATAAAACATCGTTTCTCCTACCGCTTCACCGTATACATATACGGCGTTATATTCATTTTGAACAGCTGCGAGAGGATGCGTATTAGGAAGTAACGTTGGCTCAACAGTTACCTCTAACTTTTCACCATCACGCTTGGCGAGCCCAATTAATTTAATTGTATATCCTAAGCTTTTACTATATGCAATGTCTTCCTCTGTAATGGAAGTAATCCCTTTCACCTTCACATCTCCGAGCTCTACATTTGTAGAAAAGCCAAGAGTAGCTAGAATCGTCATTTTCCTTGCTGCATCTAAACCTTCTACGTCTGATGTTGGATCTGCTTCCGCAAATCCAAGCTGCTGCGCTTCTTTCAACACGTCGTCATATGCTCTCCCCTCGTCAGACATTTTTGTCAGAATAAAGTTTGTTGTACCGTTCACGATTCCCATTACCTTTGTAATGAGGTCTGAAGAAAGCCCCTCTACAATGCTTCGTAAAATCGGAATCCCTCCTGCCACGCTTGCCTCGTAAAATAAATCAGCGTTATTCTCCTTTGCTACCGTGAGCAACTCCGCTCCGTGTAATGCCATTAAATCTTTATTGGCAGTAACAACATGCTTACCATTTTTCAACGCCTGTAAAATGTATGCTTTTGCTTCCTCTATGCCGCCCATCACTTCAATGACAACATCAATATCAGGATGATCTATAATTTCATTTACATTTTTCGTTAATAGAGTAGAGGGTACTTGAACCTCTCTCTCTTTCTCAATACTTTGCACTAATACTTTTGCTATTTTCACTGGGCAACCTACTTGGTGCATTAATCGATCCTGATGGTCCGTAATAATGCGAACCACACCGCTGCCAACTGTCCCAAGGCCTAATAAGCCCACTTGAATTTCATTCATGATACTGTTCACCCCTCTAGAAATTTGTATTTAGATGCCATTATATAAGTTAAATTTCTGAAAAACAATGTATTTTGAACATTCGGAAAAATATAAGTTAATCTCTACAAAGAAAACGCTACCACGTGTTATATAATCATCATCTACAAAATATAAGGGGTTTCTTGATACACATAATAATTCAGCCAATTTGAAAATAATAGGTTTCCATGACTCCGCCATCTTACAAGCGGTTTTTCGTCTGGATTATTATATTTAAAATAGTTTTTTGGAACTGTAATATCCAGCCCTCTTCGTTTATCTCGTTCATATTCCTGTTTTAAAGTATCACAGCTATATTCACTATGACCAAGAGCAAAAATATGCTTACCATCTTGCCCGATAACAAGATGAACACCGGCTTCTTCTGACGTTGCCAGTAACGTTAATTCTTCTATCTTTTCAATATCATCCGCACGTACTTCCGTATGACGAGAATGCGGTACAAAAAAGAGTTCATCAAACCCCTGCAGCAGCTTTACGTGCTGCTCACGCACTTCATGTTCAAACACACCAAACATTTTTTCTTCAAGTGGGTATTTTGGGATTCCATAATGATAATACAAACCAGCTTGTGCACCCCAGCAAATATGCAGCGTAGATGTTACATTCGTTTTTGAATATTCCATAATACGCTCAAGCTCTTTCCAATAATCTACATCTTTAAAAGGAAGTGTCTCAATTGGTGCTCCCGTAATAATGAGCCCATCAAATTTTTCTCCTTCAATATCACGAAATGTCTTATAAAAACTTGTTAAATGCTCCTGTGCTACATTACGGGATACATGAGACTCCATATGGAGTAAATGTACATCCAATTGAAGTGGCGTATTACCAATTAACCGAAGTAATTGCGCCTCTGTTTCTTGTTTTGTTGGCATTAAGTTCAAAATTGCAATTTTCAAAGCACGAATATCTTGCGTTTCAGCTCGATCTTTTGTCATTACGAAAATATTTTCTTCTTGCAATACTTTACGAGCTGGTAAATCTTTATCAACTATAATTGGCATGTTCTTTTCCTCCAACTAAAGCTGTTTGCAAATCAGCAATAATGTCAGAAACATCTTCTATCCCAACCGATAGGCGAATTAAATCAGATGTAACACCAGCTAAGCGCTGATCCTCTTCATTTAACTGTCTGTGCGTTGTACTAGCAGGGTGAATTACGCATGTTCTTGCATCTGCTACATGTGTCACAAGCGTTGCCAATTTCACATTTGCAATAAACTCTTTCGCAGCTTCCACTCCTCCTTTAATACCAAACGTTAAGACACCACTCGCACCTTTTGCTAAATACTTTTGCGCTAATGGATAATTTTCATTACTGTCTAACCCCGGATAATTCACCCATTCAATACGTTCATGATTGGCTAGCCACTTTGCAACTGCAAGAGCATTTTCACTATGGCGTTCCATTCGTAAGTGTAATGTTTCTAAACCAATATTACTAATATACGCATTGAATGGGCTCATACAGTTTCCATAGTCTCTTAATAACTGAACGCGTGCTTTTACAATATACGCTGCTGCTCCAAAGTTCTGCACATAGCTTACACCGTGGTAACTTGGATCTGGTTCGACAAGCTCTGGATATTTACCATTCGTCCAATCAAAGTTTCCACCATCAATGACAATCCCGCCTAATGAACTTGCATGACCATCAATATATTTCGTTGTAGAATGAACAATAATATTTGCGCCATGCTCAAACGCTTGGCATAAATACGGTGTCGCTAAAGTATTATCAACGATAAACGGTACTTCTAACTCTTTCGCAGCTGTTGAAAATTCTTTAAAATTTAAAACATTCATCGCTGGGTTCCCAAGCGATTCCGCATAAATTAGCTTTGTTTTATCATTGGCAAGTGCCACAATTTCATCTGCAGTTAAGTTCGGATTAAAGAACGTAACATCAATCCCCAATTTACGTAAACTTACTCCAAATAAGTTAAATGTTCCCCCATAAACAGTTGAAGAGCAAAGTAAATGGTCACCACTGCTGCAAATATTTAAAACAGCAAGCATAATAGCTGCCTGACCCGAAGCTGTTGCAACAGCCCCAACGCCGCCCTCTAATTCTGCTAACTTCTGTTCAAACGCTGCAAGTGTGGGATTTCCAATACGTGTATAAATGTAACCTTCTGCCTCCAAATTAAAGAGCGCCGCTAAATCATCCGACGTATCATATTTATAGGTTGTACTTTGATAGAGCGGTAAAACACGTGGTTCACCATTCTTTGGTGTATAACCACCTTGCACACATATTGTTCCTTTCCCCCATGATTCACTCATTTTCCATACCCCTTTCTTTTATAAAAAATAAAAAAACTGCTTCTTTCCTGAACAAGAAAGAAGCAGTTTAAAAACACGCTCTAGAGTCTCTTTCTTATCTCTCAGGATTTATTACCTGCAGGATTTGGCACAATTCCGTTATACGGCTGTTGCCAAGGTTTCATAGGGCCTGTCCCTCCACCTTTTCTTGATAAGACTATTCAATTACCGTTGATTTTATAGCAATCATTTCCTAATGTCAATCATTTTTCTGAATGTTCTAAATCAAATGTCGATAATTTGGTTATTTATTAATTTGAAAGATCAAAGGAAATACTCTACCTAAAGACAAAGAATACCTTTTAAAAACCTTACTTACTATGTAAAATTAAAGAGTTATATTTAATTTTAGTGACCATCAACATACTATTTTTAACAGTGCTATATAAATCCATTTGCATTTTTCGGTATCTAAATCCCTGCCATGCAGAATAAAAAGTAACCTACACTCGTTTGCTCTTTCTG
>NZ_JBALQK010000003.1:22667-37922 GCF_036965845.1 Bacillus sp. JJ1127
CACCTAAAAAGAGGGGGTTATGTCGTTTTTTTAATTGATGTATATATATTTTGAATAAGTCGTTCTCTTAAAAAGATAATATGCATATTGAATTAGTTATCCAATTGTTTTCGTATCAGAATCTCTAACTTTTTCATAATAGAATATAACATAAAGGAGACATAAAAAATGACTATTAGAAGAGGCATGCACTCTTTACTTATCATGTACGGTATCTTTCTAGGTGCTATAGTTGGGGCTACAGTCTGGTTATTTTTAGTTACCACAAACGCTGGAATTCAGCTTATTTGGGGGTATTTACCGAAAGAATTTTCATTACCACCGTATTACACAATTTTTGTAACAACAATTGGTGGTATTCTTGTCGGACTGACACAAAAGTACTTTGGTACATACCCGCGTTTAATGCCAGAGGTAATGGGTGAATATAAGAAAACAGGTAGAATTGAGTATAGTTTTGTACATAAATCTACGTTAACAGCGATTATTGTTTTAATATTTGGTGCAAGTTTAGGACCGGAAGCAGCACTTGTTGGAATTATCGGTGGACTTTGTACATGGGTTGGAGATCGTTTTCATTTCGCTTTAAAAGGAATGAAGGGACTAACGGAAATTGGAATTGGCGCTACTTTAAGTGTTATTTTTAATGCACCATTATTCGGTTATTTAGCTCCCAGTGAAAATGAGAATAAATCAATTAACGAAATTTCTAAAGGAAAAAAGACTATTGTATATCTCGCTACTACTTTTGCTGGTTTTTCTGTTTATTTATTGCTTAGTAAGTTTGATAATCGAGGATCTTTTATTGTTGATTTTGGGAAAGGGTCTTTCTCACTCCATGAATGGCTTGCATTTTTACCTCTAATTTGTATAGGAGCTGGTGTAGGCTATTTTTATTTCAAGGTAGAACATATGCTAGAAAAAATAGTTCATCCTTTTCAAGAATATAAAGTAACGTTAGGAGTTATAGGTGGCATTCTTTTAGGGATTGCAGGAACTTTACTGCCTTATACAATGTTTTCAGGAGAACACCAATTAAAAGACTTAGTCCATGAGTGGACAGAATTATCATTTTGGATGTTGCTTCTTTCAGGAGTTTTAAAGTTATGTGTAACGGCAGTTTGTTTAAGTACAGGTTGGCGTGGCGGACATATTTTCCCAATTGTATTTGCTGGTGCAAGTATTGGATATGCTGTGGCTACTGTCATACCGTCGTTAGATCCAGTTGCTTCTGTAGCTATTGTAACGACAGCCATTTCAAGCTATGCAGTACGAAAACCAATCGCTATTACATTATTATTACTTATGTTCTTCCCAATTAATTTATTGTTACCAATGATTGGAGCTGCAATGATTGGTAATCTATTTCCACTCCCTAATCATAATGAGAATAAACAAGAGGGACTAGTGTAAAGACAAACGAATAAATGACTCAAAAAGCAGTACCACCGCTATAAAAGTGTTGGTACTGCTCTTTGAGTCAGGATTGTTTTATTAATGAAAAGGAAACAGAAACTTCGTGCTGTGCCCGACCAACATTCATTCCCTTCCTACCACCTGGACTATGCCCTGCACATGCTTGAGGAAGGAGACTTCTGTTGGAGTACTGTTAAAATTTCATATAGCTCATCAAAAGTTTGGATTTCATAAGTCGGAACTATCCCGCTATCGTTTAACTTTTTTTCAGGATTAAACCAGCAAGTATCTAGCCCCGCTAACTGCCCTCCTTTAATATCCGCACTTAGCGAATCTCCAATAATGAGTCCTTCCTCTACGGAAAAATTAGGTATTCGTTCAAAGACATAATCAAAATACTCTTTCATGGGCTTTTGAAAACCTGTATCCTCTGAAACGAAAATACCTTTAAAGAGTGAATGTAATCCCGAATTACGCAGACGTTTATCTTGCGTTTGGGAAACACCATTTGTCACAATATATAAATCATATTGGGTTTGAATATTTTGTATGAATTCAAACGCCCCATGAATAAGCTGGTTTCCTTCTTCTAAATAACTACGATAACTTTTTTCGAATAAAGGCCCATCAACTTCTTGACCATATTCCTGAAATAAAATTAAAAATCGAGTATTCACTACTTCAGCACGGTCTATTTCTCCTTCTTCAAAAGATTTCCAAAGACCGTTATTTATTTTTTTATAATGGGCTTCAATTTCAGTAGTTAAAGGTATATTTTTCTCCTCAAAAAGCATATGTAATGCTTTTTTCTCAGCTTTCTTAAAATCTAATAATGTGTCATCTACATCAAATAACAATGTTTTATACTTTCTCTTTAATTTTGTCATAATCCCCTTCACATTCTTCCTCTCTTCTACCAAAAACTAGTTTAATTTACTTTCACATAAATCGTATCATTCTTTCTTGTAAAAATAATAGGAGATATCTCATACTAAATACGAAGTGAAAAAATGAACATCGAAAAAAATAGAGAAGAAATTTACAATTATGTACAAGCTTACGACTTCTAAACACTCTTTTCCTTTGATGTTTTACCGTATATAGAACTTCACTCCTTTCAAAAGAAAGAAACTAGCTGACGAGCTTACAAGATAATAAAAAGCAGTATTAACATTTTATTAACGTTAATACTGCTTTCTTTGAGTAAAAATTATGCTTTTAATTAAAATTTGCTTGCTACTTTAACAGCTTCTTCAAGACCTGCTGCAATAATCTCTTCCGCTTTATCTGGGAATTGATTGTGACCTTCAATTACTACTGTCTCTATATCTTTTGCACCGAAGAAGCCCATCATGCTTGCTACATATTTAACAGCCATTTCTACTTCAGCTGCCGGTCCTTCAGAGTATACACCACCACGTGCATTTAATAAGGCAATTTTCTTATCTCCAATAAGGCCTACTGGACCTTCTGGCGTATATTTAAATGTTTTACCAGCACGGTTTAAGTAATCGATATATGTGTGAAGTACAGCTGGAATTGTTAAATTCCATAATGGGAAACCAAATACAACTTTATCAGCTGCAAGGAATTGATCTAAATATTTATCAGCAACAGCTACCGCTCTTGCTTCTTCTGCTGTTAAATCAAATCCTCTACTAGCCTTAAAGGTGCCGTTAATCATATCTACTCCTACATATGGTAATTCTTCATTGTATAAATCAAGTTCTACCACTGCATCATTTGGATGTGATTCTTTGTAGCTTGCTAAAAATGCCTCATATAATTTCACACTAACTGCTTGATCCGCTGGACGGTTGTTAGCTTTTACAAATAACACTGTTGTCATGCTTTTTCCTCCTGTTACTCACTCTTACGTTGTTTATTATTTACTCGCTAAAAAGGGACCATCCCTTGTAATTATTGTTGCTTACAAATATATTTTATCCTCTCATTTCAACAATTTCTTCCTCACATAGACGTATCTTTTCATAAAAAAAGTCTACCTTCTAAAGGCGAACTTAGTCCTAAGACTTTTGTCTTATACAATTCCATTTTTCACTGCATATAAAGCCGCTTGCGTACGATCGGATAAATTTAATTTACTTAAAATACTACTTACATGAGCCTTTACTGTTTTTTCTGTAATGACTAAAACAGAAGCAATTTCCTTATTACTCATCCCTTTTGCCAAGAGTTGCAGTACTTCATTTTCCCTCGCAGTTAGTACATCTATATGAATATTTGACGTTTCCACTTTCTCTTCTTGAGGTAATGTTTGGGAAAGAAGCGCATTTGCTATATCGGGATGGAGTTGAATATTTCCTTTGTATGCACTGCGAATCGCTTCGACAAGTTGATCTGGTTCCACATCTTTTAAAATATATCCACTCGCCCCTGCTTTTAATGCTGGTAACACATGAGCTTGATCGGAAAAACTAGTTAATACAAGTACTGTCACATGTGGATATTTCTTTTTAATATACGTTGTTGCTTCTATACCATCCATCTCTGGCATATATAAATCCATTAATACTACATCTGGTTGAGTCTCGCCTACTTTCGTTAATGCTTCTTTCCCATTATTTGCTTCTCCTACTAGCTCCAAATCTTCTTGTGTGCTTAAAAAAAACGCTAACCCTTTTAAAACAACCGTATGATCATCAACTAATAATACTTTTATTCTCACAAGTTTCCCTCATTTTCACATCATAATGGCACGATAACTTTTATACTTGTCCGTTTCTTTTCACTTACAACCTTAATATATCCCCCTATTAACTCTGCTCGTTCACGCATTGTTGTCATACCGAGCGATTTCTTCTCTCTTACATTTTCTTCTATAAAGCCAATGCCGTGATCAACTACCTCTAAGGATACATCCTTCTCTGTTACCTTGAAATAAATTGTCGCTTCCCTTACACCAGCATGTTTACTTATATTATTTAATGCTTCTTGCCCAATACGCCATAAAGTTTCTTCTACTACACGTGGTAAGTCACGTACACCTTTGACCTGCTCGCGAATGTTCAATCCTAAGTTTTCACCATACTGCTTTAAAGCTGGTAGCAATCCCTTTTCTAACCCCGCCGGACGAAGCTGCCAAATAAGCGCCCGCATTTCTTTTAAAGCACCTTGCGCTAATTCCCTCATCTCATGAAGAGATTGATCAACCTTTTCATTTTGTCCCTTCAAAACAGCTTCTGCGCCCTTCGTCATGAATGTTAATGAAAATAGTTTTTGTGAAACTGAATCATGCAGATCTCTTGCTAAACGATTACGTTCTTCCATTCGGACAAGCTCACGGCGCTGCTGATTTAATCTTAAATTCTCAATCATTAATGAAATATGATTCGTTAACGCTTGTACGATATCTATCGTATTTGTATCAAAATCGCCTTGATTTGAGCACACACATAAAACGCCAAACATATGATTTCGAATATGTATTGGAGCAGCAATAATAGAGCCATTCGGATGAACAATATTTCCCATCTGTCTTTTCAATAAGACAGGTCGGTCCTTTTCTATCGCTTCTTTTGCCGCTCCTTCTAAACCTACATCCTCTTGTAATGTATGCTTCTTATAGAAAGCTCTTATGGATAATTTCTTTTCTTCCTGAATCAAAAAGGTGACTTGTTCCCACAGAAATACATCTCCTACTTGTTTTACGACTTCCTCTGGTAATGTATTTAATTTATGAATCGTTCTCAGTGCCTGGATAAAACGCTCTAGTTTTACATAATAATGAGCTCGTCTCTTTTCACTTTCATATAATTTCGTTCGTTTTAAAGCCGTTCCAATTTGCAATGCAACCGATTGTAGTAACACAAGTTCTTCTTCAGAGAAATGCGTTTTTCCTGGGCTTGCTACATTTAGTACTCCAAATTCTTCTCCGCCAGCCTTTAACGGAACTGTTGCATGATGAAGAATTCCTTCTGTATCACCCCAATTATTTTCAATCGCATTATTAATTCGTTTACATTCAATAATATTAACTGCTCGCTCTAATTTTCCTTCTACAAAGCGGCGCAAACACCAACATTCTCCTTCACACATTGGCTTTTTATTTTGAAAGGTAAGCGCTGCTGGCAAATGATAATCAATTAATTTTGTATATCTGCCATTTTCATCAGCAAGAAAGATCCACCCTGTCGTTAACCCCGTTATATGTAATAACTTTTCTAATACAGCCTGTAGAACATGATACGTATCATTTGATGTATTTAATGTTTCTGCAATCTCTTTCAATATCACTAATTCAGTTGTACGATTCTCTTGAAACATAATGTGTCTCCTACATACAATATTTATATTTCTTATTGTAACAAATTCAATATCCTTTCAACCAAACTATCTACTTTTTCACTTTGTACTTATTCATAACATTGATATAATGATTAAAAATGTAGTTTTCATTATATGACCTAAAGGGGGCTTTCACAATGACATTAAATAAAGCACTTACAATCGCTGGATCTGACACAAGTGGCGGTGCTGGGATACAAGCGGATTTAAAAACATTCCAAGAACTTGGTGTATACGGAATGACATCTCTTACGACAATCGTAACAATGGACCCACATAATAACTGGGCACATAACGTATTTCCTATCCCTGCTTCTACCCTAAAACCACAATTAGAAACAACAATTGAAGGTGTTGGCGTAGATGCTTTAAAAACAGGTATGCTTGGGTCTGTTGAAATCATTGAGATGGTTGCAGAAACAATTGAAAAGCACAATCTACAAAACGTAGTAGTAGACCCAGTTATGGTTTGTAAAGGGGCAGATGAAGCATTGCATCCTGAAACAAATGACTGCTTACGCGATGTACTTGTCCCAAAAGCATTAGTCGTAACACCAAACTTATTTGAAGCATATCAGCTAAGTGGTGTCAAAATTAATTCTCTTGAAGACATGAAAGAAGCTGCTAAGAAAATCCATGCTTTAGGTGCAAAATATGTACTAATTAAAGGTGGTAGCAAACTAGGTACAGAAACTGCAATCGATGTATTGTACGATGGAGAAACATTTGATCTTTTAGAATCAGATAAAATCGATACAACGAATACACATGGTGCAGGTTGTACATACTCTGCCGCAATTACAGCTGAACTTGCAAAAGGTAAACCTGTAAAAGAAGCAGTAAAAACTGCAAAAGATTTCATCACTGCAGCAATCCGTCATTCATTCAAAATTAACGAATATGTAGGACCAACACATCACGGTGCATATCGTAAATTTGCTGTTGGAAAAGAACTTGTATAAGAAATAAAAAAATCAAGCTATCCGTGGATAGCTTGATTTTTTTATGATGCTCAACTTACCTTCTTCCATTTCTTTTTCAATCGTATACTCATTGGCCGATTGAATAAAATATTCTACCTACCTTTTTCTTTTCAAACTACTTCTTTCCTTATCTCATTGTATGTAAAATCCCTATCATTCCAAAAGCTTTTATATTTTGTTGTTCCACGTGGAACAAAGGAAACAAAAAAGGGCGAAAACTCGCCCTTTCATCAACAACATCGTGATATTTTCCCGCCTTTTGCATTAAATCTAGCTTCTTGTGCTTCAGCGAAGAATTCTTTCCGACATAAAACTTGCTCTTCAGGATGGTATAATTTCATATGATTCACATATGTTTCATAGCTTGGAACTCCAACAAGCAAACTAATAAATTGCTTTCGTGTTTTCCATACCTTTCCTAATTTTTTAAGCATAATTTCTCGACTCACTTTCATCTCTTGAAATGTATGGCGCTTCTTTTAATGGCATTGCCTTATTTTGCAACACTTGAATCCAAATACGAATAGCAGAAATCAGAACTGCAATAACAACTAACATGAAAACCCCACAAAGTGCAGCATCAATATAATCATTTAAGATAATTTGTTTCATCTGTGCTACGTTTTTAGCTGGCGCTAACACCTTCCCGTTGTCTAAGGAAGTTTGAAATATCTTTGCATGTGATAAAAATCCAATTTTCGGATTCTCATGAAATAGTTTTTGATAACCTGCTGTCATCGTGACAATAAGCAATCCTACTGTTGGAATAAGCGTCACCCAAACATATGCCTTTTTCCCCATTTTGAACAAAATTGTTGTTCCAAGTAATAAGGCAATTCCCGCTAACATTTGGTTGGCAATTCCAAAGAGCGGCCACAACGTATTAATCCCGCCAAGCGGATCAACTACGCCTTGATATAGGAAATATCCCCATCCTAATACACATAGTGTCGTTGCAATTACATTCGCTAATGTAGAATCTGTTTTTGCAAACGGCTTATACACATGCCCTAAAATATCTTGAATCATAAATCGACCTACACGTGTACCAGCATCAATTGTTGTTAAAATAAATAATGCTTCAAATAAAATAGCAAAATGATACCAAAATGCCATCATCGCTGTTCCACCTAAAACTTGTGAAAAAATATAAGACATCCCTATCGCTAACGTTGGTGCACCACCTGTTCTGGATAATATCGTTTGTTCACCAACATTGACAGCAATTTCTTTTAATTCATTCGGGGTAACTGTAAATCCCCACGAAGATATTACTTGAGCAGCTTGGGATACATCAGTACCAATAAGAGCTGCTGGACTGTTAATAGCGAAATAAGTTCCTGGTGTTAATACACACGCTGCAATCATTGCCATTGCCGCAACGAAAGATTCCATTAACATCGCTCCATAGCCAATCGGCTGTGCATGTCCTTCCCGTTCAATCATCTTTGGTGTAGTACCTGAAGAGACTAAAGCATGGAATCCTGATACAGCACCACAGGCAATTGTAATAAATAAAAACGGGAATAAATTACCAGAAAATACTGGCCCCGTTCCATCAATGAACCGAGATACAGCTGGCATTTTCAACTCTGGTGCTACAATTAAAATCCCAATTGCAAGCCCAACAATTGTACCAACCTTTAAAAATGTGCTTAAGTAATCACGTGGAGCAAGAAGCATCCAAACTGGTAATGCAGATGCAATAAAGCCATATACGATAAGCATAATAGCAATCGTTTCTCCGCTAAAAGTAAACATACTTGCAAGTGTTGGATTTTCGGCTACGTACTGCCCGCCCACAAGGGATAAAATAAGTAAAATAATACCGATAACTGATCCCTCACCAACTCGGCCCGGACGAATGTAACGCATATAAACTCCCATTAAAATAGCAATTGGAATAGTTGCTGCGATTGTAAACATTCCCCATGGACTTCCAACAAGCGCTTTTACAACTACTAAAGCTAATACCGCTAATAAAATAATCATAATACCTAAAATACCTATCATCGCGATTAATCCTGTGACAGGACCAATTTCATCCTTAATCATTTCACCTAATGATTTTCCATTCCGTCTCATTGAAGCGAACAAAATAACAAAATCTTGTACAGCACCCGCAATGACAACACCAACAATAATCCAAATCGTTCCTGGTAAGTATCCCATCTGCGCCGCCAAAATTGGACCTACTAATGGACCAGCACCAGCAATTGCTGCAAAGTGATGACCGAATAATACCCATTTATTTGTTGGAACGTAATCTTTCCCATCATTTAACGTCTCAGCAGGTGTCTGCCGATTATTATCTAGTTCAAATACTTTTCTTGCAATAAATCTACTATAAAAGCGATACGCAACTGCATATATAGAAACAGCCGCTACTAATAGCCATACAGCATTAATCGTTTCACCTTGTGATAAGGCAAGCATACCAAATCCGGCCGCTCCTAATGCTACAATAACACCCCAAAGTAAAATTGACTTAAATGCCCTCACATACAATCCCCCCTATATTATTTCTTAGAAGAAATTGTACTAAAATTTCTGAATATTTAACTTAAATCCTCCTTATCATGAAGGATTCCTATATTATCATGTTGATATTCTTTCACAACTTGTCATAGTTCAATTTTATTTCGAAGTCGTTTTACATAATTCCGGCTAACAGGAATTGGTTGTTCGTTATATCTTTCTAAATAAAGGTTATATGTCCCGTTGTAATAAGGTTTTAGTTCCTGTACATATGTGGCATTGATTAAATAACTCTTATGAACACGCAAAAAGTCATATGCTGTTAATTTATTTTCCAATTCTTGAAGTGTATATGTTGAAATATACTGATTATTTGTTGTATAAATTGAGACCGTTTTATTTTCTTTATTCTTACTTACATATACAATATCTTCCGGAAAAATGTATGTAATTCCTTCGTAGCTTTCAATCGGAAGTTTACGTAAATGGCTTCTTGTTTTCTTTCCTATCTCTTGCTCCATTCTATATAAGAGAAATTGTAAATCTTCTTCGCGAAATGGTCGCAATAAGTAATAAAATGCTTGAAATCGGAAGGCTGTAATTGCTCCTTCTACATCCTCACCAATAAAGGCCAATTTTGCATAACAACTTAATTGTTGTAATAAGCTAGAAAATTCAAATCCCGTACCATCTGTTAGTTGCGTATCTAAAAAAACGAAATCCGGCGTATGCTTTTTCGCTATTTGTAAAGATTCCATTCCAGTTCGCGCTTCAAAGCATTCTACATTCCGCATATTTTCCGTAAATGTCTTAATTAATCTATTTCTATGTTCTACCTCTTCCATGATAAGTAAAATTTTCATTTGCCTAACCACCTAATTGTTTTGACCATATGTCTTGTTGTATACATTCGCTTTAGTAGGAAATAATCCCTTTTTCTAACCGTATTTTCTATTTACTATACCATCATTCCATTTAAAAATAACAAAAAAGGAAGCCATTTTGGCTCCCTTTCTTATACTAACTCTTGCTGCTTCGTTTCTTGACCGAGTATAACCACTGCAAATGCTCCAACTAAAATGGACGCACAAAAGATTGTAAAGATCAGCGAAAGAGAAGCCTGTGAAGCAACTAGATAACCTACCAATAACGGTCCAAGGATACCGCCGATACGCCCAAATGCAGCTGCCATGCCTGCTCCTGTACCACGAATTACTGTTGGATACTGCTCAGGCGTATATGCATATAATGCACCCCACGCCCCTAAATTAAAGAAGGATAAGAACATTCCTGCTATCACTAATATCGTCAATGACTCGGCTATCCCAAATATGTAAGCACTGCATGCTGTACCAATTAAATACGTAACTAATACAAACTTACGACCAAGGTGTTCAATAAACCAAGCTGCAGTAAAATACCCCGGGAGCTGTGCCAATGTCATAATTAACACGTACTGAAAACTCTTGATTAGACTAAATCCTTTCAATACCATTACACTTGGCAGCCAAAGAAACATGCCATAATAAGAAAAGACCACACAGAACCATAAAACCCATAACATAACTGTCGCTTTACGATATTCTCCAGACCAAACCGCCTTTATATTTGTAATAACAGACTGTCTTTTTTCAACCTTTTTGAATCTTGGTGAATCCGGTAAATTCCATCTTAAATAAAGAGCATAAATAGCTGGAATTGCACTTAATACCATCGCTACTTGCCAGCCATACTTTGGAATAACAAAATAAGAAATAAGGGCTGCAATTAACCAGCCACCCGCCCAAAAACTTTCTAACAAGACAACAATTTTCCCACGTTCATGTGCCTCAACACTTTCAGATACAAGCGTAGATGCAACTGGTAATTCTCCTCCAAGCCCCATTCCAATTAAAAAGCGCAAGAGAAGAAACACGGCTAACGTTGTTGATAAGGCTGTTAAACCACTACCGATAGAAAACAATAATAAAGTTATAATAAAGACCGATTTTCGCCCTAGTCTATCTGCTAATATACCAAATAAAAGCGCCCCCACTGCCATCCCGACGGAATTGATACTGCCAATCCACCCCATCTCCTGGCTACTTAAGCCCCATTCCTTTTGCAGTGCAACGATGACGAATGAAAGCATCCCAACATCCATTGCATCAAATAGCCAGCCAAGTCCCGCTATTCCAAGAAGTTTTCTCTTTGAAATTTCTTTTACCTTCCCCACTGGAAGCCCTCCTTACACAGGTGTCTTTACACATCATTTTACACGTGTGTATTACATAAGTAAAATGATTTTATCGCGATACTGAGTATAAAGTTTACCTTTAATTTTCCCATAAGGTGATGCTACCATTAGTGAGAAATACTGTATGAATGTTTATCAAATAAAAAAAGTAGCGAGGTTTCGCTACTTTTTCGAACGCATTACTTCTTTTAAAAACTCAGCTAGTACAAGCTGACGACGCCAACGAGTAGGGTTACTACATAAGCGATAAAACCACTCTAAATGAATTGCTTGAATCCATTTTGGTGCACGCTTTACCTCACCAGCCCAAACATCCAAACTACCACCTACACCGACAGCCATCTTCGTTTGCAGACGATGCTTATTATTTTGAATAAAGTTTTCTTGTCTTGGGAAGCCAAGAGCAACAAGTAATAGATCAGGCTTTGCTTCTTGAATACGAGAAATAATATTCTCTTCCTCTTCTTGTTTAAAATACCCGTCCTGCATGCCAACAATGGATACAGCTGAATATGTTTTTGTTAAATGATCTGCAGCCCCTTTCACAACATGTGGCTTCGCACCTAGTAAGAAAACAGATACAGATTTATTCTCTTTCGATAACGCCGCGAATAAATCACTCATCAAATCAAAGCCTGCTACACGCTCTTTTAACGGCGTTCCTAGCATACCACTAGCTTTTACAACACCAATACCATCTGGTGTAATGATATCTGATTTCAAAAGTGTTTGATGAAAACTTGGATCCTTTTTCGCACACATTACAATTTCGGGATTTGCTGTTACAATTTGAAATGTATGAGTTTGTTCTGTTTCTAGCTGCTTCATAAGATATTGGATTGTCTCTTCCATCGTCATCGTAGAGAAAGGGACACCTAAAATATCAACTGTTTGTACTGCCATAATTACAATCCTCTCTATTATTAAAGGTTTTTCGCTATTAATTGTCTGTACGTTTCTTTTGTATCTTCATATAGCTTGTGTAATGAGAAATTCGCTACAGCATGATCATAAATATGCTTCCCTATTACACCTAGCTCTCCTGTTTTCCACTTTTTATACGCTTCTTCTAAAGCGCCAGCCAACGCCTTCCCATCTCCAACTGGAACAATCCAGCCATACGTTTCATCTACAATTAACGGCTCGATTTCTCCCGCTCTTGTTACAATAGATGGCACACGCTGATCCGCCGCTTCTAATAAAACCAATGGGAAGCCTTCACTATGAGATGTTAATAAATTAATATGAGACGATGCAAATAATTGTTTCACATCTTGACGATGTCCTAAAAACTCAACCTTATCCTCAATTCCCTTTTCCGCAGCTAACGCCTTTAGTTCTTTCTCTAATGGACCATCGCCTACCAATAATACTTTAATTTTTGTCAATTCCGTCTGTTGTAATGCATCAAACAATACTTCATGACCTTTAACAGGATGAAGGCGCGCAACTTGAATTGCCGTAAACACATCCTCATCAATGTTAAACATTTCTTTTTTATTATAACCTTGTGCTTTTTCCTTGTCATATTCAATTCCATTATAAATAACGTGCATCTTTTCGCTTGAAATGCCTAATTGTGCTAGACTCGCTTTTAATCGATTTGTTACAACAAAGAATAAATCTATATTTTTGAAAGCCTTTAAATTTAATTTCGTAAAAATCCAGCCTTTTAAACCTTGCTTTGTGAAGTCTTGAAATGGATCACTATGAATTGTCGTAACCCACTTTGCAGCAATCTTCTTTTTCATAAGAGAAACATAAAAGTTTGCTCTAGGTCCATGCGTGTGAACAACATCAAACTTTTCCTTATTAATGAATTCACTTATATTCTTCAAAATGGATAAATCGTAGCGAGATTTTTGTGAAAACACATGAACTTTAATCCCTAGCTCTCTTGCTTCCCTCGCAACAATTCCTTCTTCAAATACCGCCAGTTCTACTTCATCGGTTGGGAACTGATCGAGAAGTGAAATAATATGTGTCTTTCCTCCTCCATCTTCTGCTCCTGCATTCATATGCAATATCTTCATACTTTTTTCCTCCTTTAAATCCTCGCCACATTTCCATCTACCTTTTATTTTACTGTACTAAAAAATAAAAGCTAACAAAAGTTAGCTTTTATTTTTATCATTCAATTTCTAGATCTACAATTAGATAAGCTAACACCACTATAAAGTAAATTCCAACCCCTGGTGCTGTTAAAATATGTCCTGCAGTATATGCAATGCCTAATGCTAAAGCTAGGCTCGCCGCAAGCATTCCATATTTTATATTAAATATGTCTTTAAATCTTGTAATAAATGCTAGTAAAATCTTTAAGCCATAATAGATGAACGGAATCATCATCAATATAAAGCCGATAATTCCAAAATCATAAAACCAATCATGGAAGTCCATTTCAATTAGCTTTGGATCTGGCTGTTTTTGTGCATTGTATTTATAGTTACCCGCATAACCCATTCCTAACAGTTTTTGTGACATTGGCGCTTCTTTAAAGAACTGCTTATGTCTTTCTGCATATACTTGACGTCCACTGAATATAAGATTTTCTTGATTTTCTTTCTTTTGCTCTTTCTCAAGTTCTTTCTTAACCTCAGCTTCAATTTTTGCCTTTTCTTCTGGCTTTCCTTTTTTATGTTGTTGCTCTTCTTTTAACTTTTCTTTAATTTCTTTTTCTTTTTGTTGTTGCTGTGCTGCATTTTGCTCAGCTAAATAACCAGTATGAATACCCATATTTTGCGCCAATGGTGTCTTTTTAAACGTTCCAACAACACCAGCTAATAGGATGATGGCAATTACTCCGTTAAGCAAAAGAACCTTCTTGTTCGGATTTCTTCTATCAAATAATAATTGAAGTAGAATAATAACAATTGCCACACCTAAAGTTGCACCAATTGAACCCATTCCTACTTTCGTACCAACTTGAATTAAAGAATAAATCATTAACAAAGATGGAATCCAGTATAAAATGCTAGTAATACCTTTTGTTTTCTGAATAGAGTATAGTACTACAATCGGGAAGATAATCGCTAAAATTGATCCTAACTCATTCCCAGCATAGAACCAACCACGAGAACCGACCTTCATCCATTGGTAACTACCAAGGTCTGTAGATGTTGCAATAGAAACAACCATAACAATATTAATAATTAATGAAGAATACACAATACTGTTTCTAACTTTATCACCAATATTTGTCATCTTCTTTAATGATTTTAAAGCTAAAATGTATGAACCCAACATAATATATATATACACTGCTTTTCCAAAGAATTTAACTTCTTCACCCATTATAATTGGACTCTTGTTAAGTTTATTATTAATAAATCCAAGACATAGTACTACTCCTAGTACTACTAGATAAATCAAAAACTTTCTATTTTCTTTTTCCCTTGCTTGTAACAAGATATAAACACCACAGATTGCCATAACAAGAAATCTTACCATTATTCCAAATGTCGCATTTATTTTTAATACCATAATACTAAGCGACGTTAATAAATCTAAAACAGGCTGTAAAATAATAAAAAAGAGCAAAAATTGCTCAAACCTAATCCTAGCTTGATTTGCCAACATTCTTAGACCTCCATAAAAATCATTACATTATCATGTAAACATTGTTTATATCATTTAAAATACACCTAGCAATTATAACATAACTCATATTTAATTTGAGAAATATTTTTATACAAGCATGAATCACAGAGTTTTCTCCAAATATGATAAAGATATTATCTCCTTACGTTCATTAAATTGTGAGATGAGATTACTACTACCCTCAAATCTCAGGATAAATCCCCAATTTTAACCATAATATAAAGTGAAACTTTA
>NZ_JBALQK010000003.1:37986-46462 GCF_036965845.1 Bacillus sp. JJ1127
TTAGTTGAACCAATCGGGCTTTTACAGGCAGTTTATCTCCCACCTTACTTCTTTACTTTCGCCGAATTTTGAGGTGAGAGTATTACTGCCCGTTAATGCGGGATAAACTTACATACCTTTAAAACCTATTTATTTACATTTTCCAAATCAACATTCCCCAATAAAACAAAACTTTAATCCTCAAGGGTGAAATTTCGCAGGATAAACATGGACTTTCTTATTAAAATAACTCTTTGTGTCTAGAGCTTATTTTCCACATTTTCAAACGCTTTCTTCATGTATTTCTTTCATTTTTTTACATGTAACGAAAAGTAATTGTTATTTCCAAAACTTTAGTGTATATTTTTTCTCTGGAACATCTTTAGGAGGAAAGGAATAGAGCCATGTTATTAATCGAAATATTTACGTTTATTGGCCTTGTCGCCGCTGCCATTTCTGGTACATTAGTTGGTTTAAAGAAAGATCTAGATTTGTTTGGTGTCCTTTGTTTAGCTGTAGCTACTGCACTCGGTGGCGGAATTATTCGAGATATTATGATTGGTAACCTACCTCCCGTTGCATTTGTACAACCGATTTACTTCTTTGTCAGTGTATTATCAGCACTATTTACTTGTATGTTTTTTGAGCGCATTAATAAACTTCAAGTTGTTATTATGCTTTCTGACGCTGTTGGTTTAGGCGTTTTCACCGCTGTCGGTGCAAATGCAGCAATGTCACATCACATCAACGCCTCATTTGTAGTTGTTTCGATGGGTGTTATTACAGGTATTGGCGGAGGGATTCTGCGTGATATTTGCGCACAAGATATTCCCTATGTATTCCGCAAAGAAATTTATGCAATTGCTTCTATTCTTGGTGCAATTAGCTTCCTGATTACATATGAAATGGGAGCACACGTATTAGCTTTCTATATTTGTTTACTTGTAACATTCACTATACGTGTAGTCACTGTTATATATAATGTACATTTCCCAGTTTTCTTTAAAACTCATGCCAAAATAGATAAGGGACAATAAGAGAATTCCAAATGGAGTTCTCTTATTTTATGTTTTACAATATGTATATAGGGATAATTATATAGAGTAATTTTACATATATAGGTATAATTAAGGAAGAACTACAATTGAAAACGCTTTATATAACAGGGGGAAGAATAATGTTTGGGGCTTTCAAAAAAAAGAACGATAACATGAACACAAGTATCATTGAATTGAGTAAAACACAGCAAATAACATTCAATATGCCTACTAATTCTGAATTAAAAGCACAAATGGACATGCTTCATATTACAAAAGAAGATTTAAAAATCGTGAAAGTATTACAACCCTTCATTTACGAACAACTAGACTGGATTACAGAAAAATTTTATACCAATATTACAAAGCAACCGAACTTAATCGAAATCATTGAACGTTATAGTTCAGTAACTAAATTAAAACAAACCTTAAAACAACATATTAAGGAACTATTTAATGGTGATATTGATCAAGACTTTATTGAACGACGTGTTCAAATTGCAAGAAGGCACGTCAAAATTGGCTTACACAGAAAATGGTATACAGCCGCTTATCAAGAATTATTCCGTTCCATTCTCAAGATTTTAAAAACAAGAATTTCTACAATAGACGACTTTTCTTATTCTGTAAACGTAATAAACAAATTATTTACACTTGAACAAGAGCTTGTTATTACCGCTTATGAGTCCGAATACGAAAGAATTCAAAAAGAACATGAAAAAGAAAAAGAAATCACAGCAATGACAATTACACATATTGCAACAGAACTTGCAGCCGTTTCTGAAAAAACAAGCGCTTCCATTCAGCAATTAACAACCCAATCAGAAAATATTGTTGAAATTGCAAAAACAGGCACATCATTAGCCACAACATCAGAAGAAAAAGCGAATAAAGGAAAAGAGCAACTAGATATTCAAAATAAGCGAATGGAAAGCATTCAATCTAATATGGAGATAATTATTGAAGATACCCGAGAACTTCTGGATATCTCAAAAAAAATTAATGAAATTATTGATATCGTGAAATCAATTGCTGAACAAACAAACTTACTTGCATTAAATGCGGCCATTGAATCTGCACGCGCTGGGGAATTTGGTAAAGGTTTTGCCGTTGTTGCTGGAGAAATTCGGAAGTTATCTGAACAAACGAAGGAATCTATCTCAAACGTCACAAAACTTGTCGGGAAAACAAACGAACAAATTATACATGTTTCTTCATCTGTGGAACAAATTAGTTCTCTTGTATCTGATGGAACAGACAGCATGCATGAGACAGATCAATATTTCCAAGAAATCGTTAAAGATATGTCTAATTCAAAAGAACAAAACAAAAAAATTGAAAATGAACTAGAAGTCATATCTCAAGTTGTGAAGAGCATCCAAGACGATTCTTCTCAAATGGCTTTAACAGCTGATAGTTTACAAACCGAATTAAGCAGGTAAAATGCAACTTTAATCAGACGGGCACTTTATCCCCATCCTAACTTCCTTGCACCCGCTTGAATTTTAAAGCGAAAGTATTACTGTCCATGAATCATAGAAAAAATAAAAGAATCCTGAACGGATTCTTTTATTTTTTGAAAAAGATTTTTTGACAATAAAAATAGCTCATATAAACACCAAAGCTTTGTAAAATAAACAAACTTGGTATTGTTAGGTTACTGTATGCAATACTTGTATTACAAAGTTCCATTCCAATATACCCCATAATAAGTAGTACAAAGAACATATACTCTTCACTCTGTTGTTTCTTAATAAGAAGATGGAAAAGTGCGATCGACATAAATAAGGTTACAGCTATGTATATAAGCTTTTCGCCTTTGAAAAGTATAGAATTCATTCCTTCACTTGATAATTGATCTATACTCGGCTTAAGAAAAGCAAATCGCTCTGCCTCCATCTCGTTTAACTTTTGATCTATATGTTCTTTCATATTTTGATTTTGAACTTTTTCCTGGTTATTACTTTGTTCTCCAATTAGAACGGATTGTACGTACGCCTGGTTAGAGATGGTATATTGCGACATTCCCATTGCTTTGATTCCATAATTCACACCAAAGTGAGTTGCATAAAATATAACAAGTAACCCCATCATTTTTAAAAATACACTTTGCTTTGTTGCACTTTGGAACATTGCTATCAGCAACACATATACAATTATGAAAATAGGTAAAAACAAACCTACAGGATAAATCATATTACTAAAAGCAAACAAAATCGCAGAAAATACCCACATATAAGAATGATTTAGCCCTTTATGTAAGAGTATGTAGCACGCAAAGTAAAATGAAAATATTGCCAGCGGTTCTGCCGTTAGTAACGAGCATAAAAGAATGTTTGGAATATATAAGGCATAAAATACCGAAGCAATACGTCCACACTCTTCCTGAAATATAATGGCAGCTATTCGATAAATGAAAAATGACGTTCCTGCACAAAATAAAATATTACATAGTTGTAAAATAAATATTGTATCGCCAAATACACGAATTAATAAGGACTGATAAATAATAAAAGGCAACTGCGTAACAGCATCTATATTATTCCCAAGCGCAACTTGCTTTGCAGACTCATACATAGATCTCATATCACCTACAAGTGGAGTATCTACAAACAGAACGACACCAAGTCTAACAAGGATAGATACGCTAATAAGGAAAATGAGAAATTGTTTATCTGTAAAACGATATTGTAAAATAGACGCAATCAGTAATAGAAGTATGACGAAAATTGCTAATACAATTGTTAAACTCGTTGTACTTCCCCCAAAAAATTGCTTCCCTGCTTCAAAGGCCGTCCAACAAGAATAGCCGAAAAACACAAGGAGTATTCCAATAATCATTTTACTAAAAAAAGATGAAAAACCCGTTTGTATGTGATTCATATGTTCATTGCACCTCTATTTCCATTTACCCCGCATTAACTAGCAGTAACACTCCCACCTCAAAATTCAACAAAAGCAAAGAAGTTAGTGAGAGATGAACTACTAGTAAAAGCACGATTGGTGAGAGCTAATAATCAGTGTGGGCTACAGCCCACACTGATTAAAGTTTCTCTTTATGACACAACGATTCTATCACGAATAGGCGCATGGCTGATAGGGAATTTATATGACAAATGTATAGTCATTATTTTTCACTTGCAATGTAAGCGAAATCTCTTTTACACTACAATTTAGACAAAATAAAGTTTCTTTCAGTTACATGCATACGAATACAAATATATTTATGCACCTTCCCTAACATATTTTGCTCGTCTAAACATCAAGTAAAATTCAATAGGAACTACCCTTCCTTTTATATCATTAAAAACATGTCATCCTGATTGAAAACGTAAAATAGGAGTTGATTATATTGGAAAAAAAATTTATGAGAGAATCAAAAGCAATTAAAACCACACGTGTTTTTCCAAATGACTTAAACAATCACGAAACATTATTTGGCGGAAAATTATTAGCAGAAATTGATAGTATTGCTTCTATTGCAGCAGCTAGACATAGCCGTGAACATTGCGTAACAGCATCTATTGATTCTGTGGATTTTTTAAATCCAATTCATCAAGCTGATTCTGTTTGTTACGAAGCATTTGTGTGCTATACGGGCAGATCATCTATGGAAGTATTCGTGAAAGTCGTTGCAGAAAATTTACTATCAGGAGAGCGTCGCATTGCTGCTACTTGCTTCATTACATTTGTTGCATTAAAAGATGGAAAACCTTCTTCTGTTCCACAAGTGCTACCAGAAACTGAAGAAGAGCATTGGTTATATACGACTGGATCGGAACGTGCAGAAAATCGAAAAAGAGGTCGTTTGAAAAGCAAAGAAATGGCATCGGTATTAACCTTAAATAAGCCATGGAATATGTAATACACTTCTGTGCATGCAAAGATTCTCATCCTTCTTTGCATGTATCTTTTTCCACTGTTAAAAGGATGGTAATTTCTCTACAAACTTTTTTCACCCCCTTCTAAATTTACAAAATAACCCACCAGCTTGTTCTTTATTTTGTTATACTATTAATGGTATATTAGATAAAGTGTTTTTACTATGACTATAAAGATTGATTAAATACATAAGGGATGGTGCGATAATGTCTGTTGAAGTACCAATTTCAATACCAAAAACTTTAATTATTATTCCCGCTTATAACGAGGAAGAAGCAATTGCTGATACATTAACTAGATTATTAGAATTAAAACAACACTTTACACAACTTAGTATTTGTGTCATTAATGATGGCTCAAAGGATAAAACGTCTGCAATCGTAAAGGATTTCCCTGTTCATCTTGTAAACTTACCATATAACCTAGGTATTGGATCTGCTGTACAAACCGGTTATAAATATGCTTATGAAAACGGATACGACATTGCGATTCAGTTCGATGCTGACGGACAACATAATCCGGATGATTTATACAAAATCATACAACCTATCGCTGAAGATCAATGCGATATGGTATTAGGCTCCCGTTTCACAGAAAAAACAGCATATAAAGGTAGTATTTCGCGAAGAATTGGCATTTTCTATTTCACTGCTTTATTAAAATTATTAACAAGCCAAACATTTATGGATCCAACGTCCGGATACCGTGCTATCAATCGCGAAGTAATTAAGATTTTTGCACATAATTATCCAAAAGACTATCCAGAACCAGAAGTTCTCATCCATTTAAAAAAGAAAAAGCTTCGTATTAACGAAATATCTGTAAATATGCAAGAGAGACAAGGCGGACAATCTTCTATCACACCGCTTAAATCTGCATATTACATGATTAAAGTAAGTCTAGCTATATTAATGCAAAAAATCGTGAAAGGTTGATAATGAATGCCTGTAATTACCTTTTCATTTATCTTTATTCTATTATTATTTTTTCTAATTATTAATTCCATTCGCCGTGGAGCTTTAGAAACAAAATATGCTATTCTATGGATTTTTGTTTGTATCTCAATGGCTATTTTAAGTTCTACCGATAAGATCATAAATTGGATTGGTAAACTGTTGAAAGTAGAATATCCACCATCCGTTTTATTCTTATTTGGGCTTTTATTCTGCTTCATCTTAATTTTTGATTTAACACGAAAGATTTCTAAGCTTCATCATCAACTTGTTACATTAACGCAAGATTATGCACTATTAAAACAAAAATTAAAAGTAAAGGATGAGGAGTAACATCCATTTTACTTTTCACAAATTTAATATAATAGAAGAAGCGCCTTGATTTTCCGCGAAGGAAACAAGGCGCTTCTTCTATTAGCCTTTCAAAACTATCTCTTTTTTAAACAAGAGTTTACTTACTTTCATTACAGTTGCCACAATCCCTGCCCCTATCATTATAAATAACATTGGCATCAATGGTAACGTATAACGCTCATATGCAAAGTATAAACAATTAAAGTAAGTTTGGAATAAAACAATCATCCATAAGAATGAATACTCTCTCCATCTTCTCCAGAACAAAGTAAATGCCAGTATGGAGCAAACTATGAAGCCAGTCTTGATTGGTTCATAAATATTCTTCATATCCTCTCCGGATATATTAAAAATACTTATTGGAGTGCCTGGATAATAGAATGCCTTTTCCCAGAAAATTTGTGGCTTTAAAACTAAATAACTTTTTATCATTGAGCGTTTATCTGTATGCCACCATTCCTTAATACGGGCCATCGCTATTTCTTGTTGCTTTTCCATCAATTCATGTGCTTCTATATTTGGATACTTCGCATGAATCTCTGCATCAATTTCCTCCATGCTCTTTCCACCTGGATATCCTTCCCCTTGATATGTACCAAGTAATAACGGATTCCCTGCACCTGCTGTAAGTGGAATAAACTTGTGAAATTGAATATAATTACGTGCCCACCAAGGCCCAAGCACAACAAATAATAGCATTACACTAATAAGGGCCTGTTTTATCATAAGGCGGAATGGATAACGTTTCATTAAAAGATATACAAATAGAAGAATTGGATATAAAGCGATTTGTACTCTGAAATATAACGTTACAAAGTAGAATAATAAAACAATATAGAAATCTTTCATTGAATGGGTATCTGCTAATTTTAAACTCCAGTATAACAATCCAAGTGAAAGAAATAAAAATGGACTTTCAGTTAATGTTAAATTCTCCACTACCACTTCGGGAGGGTATAACGCTAATAGCAATGCAGCAATTAACCCCACTGCTGGATTTAAAATATATGTACCAATCTTATAAGTCATATAGATACTTAAGATACCAAAAGCTATCATGACTAATTTTGCACATAAAACACCTAAGCTACCGTGTCCAAATATAAAGAATATACCTGCTAACAAAAATACTTGTCCCGGCATAATATGAATAGTTGGTTTTGTCGGATCATGATAAGTTAACATACCCGTTTCTAATAGATTAACTGCATTTTTTTGATACATTAAATCATCACTACCAAGTGTTAAATCCACACCATATGTATTTAAGGTCATTAGCCGAAATACTAGGCCGATAACTAAGATAATGCTTAATAAAATCCATTCATACCTTTGAATATACTTACGTGACATTTCAGGCTTTCCTCCCTTTTTATATAATCTATTTATTGTTAGATTTATTATTTCGGTTGGAAATATTTACATATATCTTCTTATTATAACCTATTTTGTTGTATGACTTCCATATTTTTTCATAAGAAGAATTATGATAGAAAGTTGATTTACAAAGTTTATATGCGGTAAACTTATACAGATGTTCTTGTAATCGTCGTCCTTTAAAAAAGGCTTGTATATATGATACAAAACATAAAAAACTAGAGGAGATAAAATTCTATGATGGACCAAAAGCAACTCGTTTCTGTTGTTATCCCGCTGTATAATGCGGAGAAATATATTGAGGAAACAATGCAATCGATATTAGATCAAACATATAAAAACATTGAAATTGTAATTGTAGATGATGGAAGTAAAGATCAATCACCTTCTATTGTAAAAGAACTTCAGAAAAAATATCCGGAGCAAGTGAAATACGTTCATCAGAAAAATCAAGGTGTATCTGTTGCTCGTAATACAGGAATTGAAAATGCTAATGGTGAGTATGTTGCTTTTCTTGATAGTGATGATTTATGGCATCCAACAAAAATAGAAAAACAAGTTGAAAGCATGCATAAAAACAATATGAATGCTTGTTACTGCGGCTATATGAACTTCTACGAAGAAAATGGAGAAAAAGTTGAGCATACAACAAACTTTATTAAAGGCGATATGACAAAGGCTTTCTTAACACATCAAGTTGTTGCGCAAACAAGCACATGGATTTTTAAACGCTCTATTGTCATGGACCATGATATTCGCTTTACACCTGGTTGCAGTTGGGGAGAAGACTTAGAATTCTTATTTAAACTGATGAGTGTAACACAAGTATGCTACGTAGATGAATACTTAACATATTATCGAATCTTATCAGAAGGAAATCTTTCTTCTAAATAT
>NZ_JBALQK010000003.1:46489-48595 GCF_036965845.1 Bacillus sp. JJ1127
GAATTAAAAACAACAAAGGAATTAGAAGTATTCAATCGGATGAAAGACTGGGTTCATCAGAAATCTCAAAATTTGATAACAACAGATTCTGAAGAGCTTATCCAAATTCTTGAGACCTATCTATTTCCATATACAGTCATTAATAATGCCTGTATCTATATTAAAGAGAATTCAAAATTAGACAAATCACAGATTAACTTAATTAAAAAAGATTTAAAGAAATATTGCCGTAAGATTTATTCTAAAAACGGAAAACGAAGCAAAAAATTATATGCAATGCTTTGGTTCGTTCGAATTAAATTTATGTTTTCTTAAACAAAAAATATGATTCTAAACATTCTTTTTTGTAAATAAATCGCTCTTACAAATAGGACGAGCTATGTCCTGAAGAATAGAAAGGTATTTTCGATGAAAACAAATAAAATCCTTAAAAACGCTTCCTATCTCTTTGTAGGAAATATTATCGTTAAATTTGTACTCGCTATTGCTACGATTCTCTTTGCGAGATATGTTTCGCCAACAGATTATGGTATGTTTACAACCGCATTAGCTGTTTCAGCTGTTATCTGTTATTTTACAGATGCAGGTTTAACACATACCTTTATGCGCGAAGGAACGAAACAAGGTGCTAGTATTAGCGAATTAATAAGTAGCTATTTACGCGTCCGTTTAGTATTAGCTGTCGTGATTTCTGTACTCTTTGCTATTTTTGCACAGTTTTTCTATACCGATGCTTATTTACGTGCAATGGTATATTGGGTCGTGTTACCAACAATGTTCGGAGCAACTTTACAAGGCGTCGGAATGGCTTACTTCCAAGTAACAGAACGTATGCAATTCTCTGCTATCATCTCTGTATTACAAGGTTTAACAGCTGCTGCCGCTCTTTTACTAGGAATGTCCTTTAAATGGTCACTTATGATGGTTGCAGCCATGTATGGGATATCCAGCCTTGTAACAGGACTTATCGCATTTATAATGGTAATCCGCTATACAACCATTCATAAAGGTTGGGATAGAGGGATTTTAGATCAATTACTTGTTTTCACAATCAATGGAATCATCATTATGCTCTTACCGCAATTAGGTCCAATTATATTAGAGAAGGTTTCAACATTAAAGCAAGTTGGATTCTTTGGAGCTGCATCGAAAATCCCAGCAGTACTTTATCAAATACCTGGTGTAATTGCAGCTGCCTTTTACCCAAAACTATTCGCTTTTGGAAATGAAAAAAATATTGATGAGCATAGAAAATTATCACATTTTGAATTAAAGCTTATGTCTTTCTTAGGAATGGGAATTTCTATTCCATTTATCGCTGATCCAAGCTTTTGGATTGTTACTTTATTAGGAGAAAAATATGCACCAGCAGGTAATGCTCTTGCTATTTTAGCCTTTATGGTTATTTTGCAATCCATCAACTATCCACTTGCTGACAATTTAACAACGATTGGCCAACAGTGGAAACGTACGACAACAATGACAATTGGTTTAGTTGTTGCCGTAATCAGCTATATCGTATTAGGTAGCAAATTCGGAATGATGGGTGCTGCTGTTGCTGCCGTCCTTACAGAAGTTACTTTATTATTAGGGTTTACTTTATTTGTTCATAAAGGATTCCAACTATTATTTAAAGGGATTATATTTAATACCATAGCATTTGTAATTAGTTACGGTATTTATCGTACGGTATTAATCAGCCTAACACCACTAGTTGCTTTAACGCTCACGGGCATATTATACGGTATTATTGGTCTCGCAATCGATCCGCAAATACGTGGATTAATTTTAGGATTTGTAAATAAAAAGTTAGCTAGTAAAAAAGCTTAAGCTTCAAGTTCTTTTTCGCATTCATTACTGTGAAAAAGAACTTGGAGTTTTTTTATAACTTGTAATTCATTTCGCTATTTACGGCTCAAATTGCAGCAACAAAAAAATACGCGTAAGATAAGCTATCCGTAAAAGTTCTTTTACCTTCTAAGCTAAATTGACTTACTTTTTTGGAATGATTATACTGAGAGACGAGCAATCCATGTAAACCAATGATTGTAAAATATATATGATAAAGGGAAAAATGTATTTTTTTATATGACAGTTTGTCAATCT
>NZ_JBALQK010000004.1:0-1272 GCF_036965845.1 Bacillus sp. JJ1127
GTGGGGATGAAGAAAACCCTCGCTGATTCAAGTTTTACTTTATTGGTAAAATAGCATTTTGAGTTCAGATACATATCCATTTGTTGAGGAGAACACATTATGAATGAAATTTATATTTTATTAATTGGACAAATTATTATATTTGTTGCCGGTGCCATTTATGCGATAGCGCAGACAAATCAAACACGAGGAAATAGACCATTACCATTAGTTATCCGCCTTATCCTTAGTTTTTCTTTAACTATTGGTGCGATTTGGATATGGTTACAAGATCCATCTATAGCGTATCATCAATGGGTTGCAATTGGCATGACGTTATCTACATTAGGTGATTTATTTATGGCAGGATTGATTCCATTTGGTCATCGATTAATTGGAGGAATGGTGGCCTTTGCGATTGCCCATTGTTTTTATGTAACAGCATTTTTGCAAACGGGTATTTCATGGAATGGCTTTTGGATCGGTCTACTTGTATATGGTTTATTTTTAATTATTGGTTGGTTCTTTTTTATTCGAAACCCCAATCAAGATAAGTTGTTTACTTTAGGTGCACTCATTTACGGTTTATGGGTGGGCGGAATGGCTTGTTTTGCATTTGCCTTGTATTATGCGAATCATGGAGTATGGTGGGTACCAGCATTTGGTGGATTGCTATTTGTGATTTCTGATTTCATTATTGGTGTTACAGATATTGGTGGACGGAAAGTAAAGTATGACCCACTTTGGATTTGGCTAACATATGTTGCCGCACAGATGTGTATTATATATGTAGGAATATGATAAAAGAGGATATCTCTAAAAATAGCTATTGAGTTATTTTTAAGATATCCTCTTTTTGAGTACGTGTTATGCTACGATGTTCTTTTGTTGTAAAGCGGAATGACTATATTCGTCTGCGGCCTTATAACCTTGAGAGAGTAGCTCATTTATGTATATTTTATTATAAATAAAGCAGAAAACTAAATTAGAGAATCCAAATGTAAAAAAACTTGCAATTAAGATAATTAAAAACCATTTCCAATCTCCACGGAATATAGTAGGGAAAAAACCGAAGAAAAAGACAGTCCAGCTAAAACCTAGTTTTGCTTGTTTAATTTGTCCGGTATTTTCGTTTTTTAACATAACTTTCATAGAAAATAAGTCCTCCTTGGATATTATGTAATTTATAAAAAGACAAAATCTAGTATATCAAAATCTTACATTCAAGAATATTATTCAGAATATATTTATAAAATTTTATGGGTTTTATCTTACTTTTTTCTAGATCTTCAG
>NZ_JBALQK010000004.1:1292-2304 GCF_036965845.1 Bacillus sp. JJ1127
AAAACTACCTATAATAAATCTAACTAAGGAAGGGAAATGGAGAGTAGAAAATGAAAAAGAAAAACCGTTTTCGTGAATTCTTTGAAATACTTGCAATTGCATGTTTGCTAGTTTTCCTAGCGAAAATCTTTGTGTTTTTCCCAACAACTGTACAGGGAGCATCGATGAGACCTGCTTTACAAGACAGAGATAAAGTGATTATCAATAAGTTAGCAAAGAGATTTGAAAGTTATAAAAGAGAAGATATCATTGTAGTAAAGACTGATAATTTTTATGTGAAGAGAATTATTGGGTTACCAGGTGATGTAATTGAGATGAAAAATGATCAGTTATATGTTAATCATCAAGTGCAAAGCGAACCCTACTTGGAAAAAAATAAAAAACAGGCTAAGCAGCTTCTTATTAATTTGACGGAAGACTTTGGTCCTATTACCATTCCGAAAAATAAAATTTTCGTTATGGGGGACAATCGTTTAATCAGTAGGGATAGTCGGAATGGTTTAGGGTTGATCGATAGAACAGAAGTACTCGGAACACTAACAGCGATTTATTATCCATTTGAGCATATGAAAATTGTAAATTAGAAAGAAGGTGGATTATGGAGGACATTTCATGGCGTATTGTAGTAGAAATGGGACGAGGTCTTGGAAGTATTATAAAAGTTGTTGGGGATTTTTTGTTAGATGAAGTAGTCGAGCAAGCAGTAGAAAGATTCAGTGAACGAGAAGAACGAAAAAAGAAAAGAATAAATCGGCATGTAGAAAAGTTAAAACAATATGCGTGGTTTAAGATTTTATATGAGGATAAACGCTGTCAGGAAGTTATGCTTTGCAACAAAGTGTATAGAGATTTATTAAGTAAGCGCAGATATATACATAAGTTAATTCATACAGAAGAAGAAAAAAAGAAATTCATACAGCGTGTGAAAATTGAGGCGAAGGTCGAAGAAATTATTTGGGATATGTGAAATATAGTGATATGTTCTATGTAGAATGCTATATAAATCCATTTT
>NZ_JBALQK010000004.1:2484-25325 GCF_036965845.1 Bacillus sp. JJ1127
CACCTAAAAAGAGGGGTTTCATGTTGATGTATATAGAAATGAAAAAAACCAAGCAATTTTTAAGGATTGCTTGGTTTTTTTATGATTTACACAGTGGGTGTTTCATTATTCTCTTCTTTCGAAGGAGAAGTCTCATCGTTTTTTCGATTGATGTTTAGCATGAATTTGTATTGTAATAACTGTAATTTAAATAGTGTTAAAGGATCGTGATAAGTTTCTGGATTTGTTCTTAGTTTTGTTAACGCACTTTCATCTTCTTTTATTTCAAGATGTGCAGCTTCTACAGTTTGTTTTAGTATGCTAAGAGGGTCTTTAAAGAACATCATAATATCACGTTCTAATGCACTCTCAAATAACTCAAATTGAAGGAAAAATTGTTTTGAAACAGTTGTAGCAACATCTGTATAATCTTCCGTTTCAATATATTGCTTATATTTGTTATAGAGTATAGATTGGTTTTTTTGCATGTTACCAAATAGTTTTCCTGCACTTTTTAAGAAAAATTGTGTTGGTGTAAAGCGTAATAAAATATTGATGTCGTCAACTTTGATTCTGTTTGTCATTCTTACTACATCTCTACGCCAATCATCAAGTAGTTGGAAGTCACATGGTAATTTCATGCGTTCTTCTTCATATAGCTTATTAAAAGTTTCGCTCATTTCGTCTAAATAAGACTGACTTTGAATGAATTCATTATGTGCCGTTTCAATCCATTCTTGAATGGATTGAGTAAATTTAGGTAATATCACTTGCTGTAAATGTTTTTGAATTCGTTCATTCATTGCCATATTTAATTCTTCATGAACTAATTTAAAATCACTATCTTCTTGAACGAGGTCCGAGCAACTCTGTAATAATTCAGGAATTTGGGCATGTATATCGTGTGTGATTTCTTCTTTTGTTAAACGATAAGAATCTGTAATGGAGCGAATCTTATCTTTTTCAATTGCAGTAAGGTTATTAATAAAACCATTTAGTTTTACTAAAATGTGTTTATTCCAACGAATTGATTTTACTAATGTGTTTTCTAGTTCTACACGTTCACTTAAAAGATATGTAATGGTCTTTTGAATGAACCATAATAGTTTTTCCATGCGCTCTGTCTTTATATTCCGTTGATCGATGTTAGAGAGAATAGAATCTGTTATATCACTCAGTTGCTGGCTATTTTCATGTAAAGGTGAGTAAGGGAATACCTGTGCATTTGGAAAATGTACACGCACTTTAGTCACTACTTCATTTATTATTTTATTTGCAATACCATTGTTGCCACTTCCATCGATGGTATTTAAAACAAAATGAATCTGCAAATTCGGGACTTGTTCTCGTATATATAACAATGTATCGAGCTCTTCATCTGGTAATGGTGAAGTTGCATTTATTACATAGATAAGACTATCTGTTGCATGTAAATATTCAAAAATTGTATCGTTTTTATCAACTTTTCCATTACACTCTGGTGTGACAATGAATGAGAATTTATTTTTTCTTAAAAATCTACATGGTAATTTAAATTCAATACATTTCTTCTCGATTTCTGATTTTGAAGGAACGGCCATCATATCACGAAATTCATTGAAGGTTGGAATCTTTTGTACTGTTAAATCTGTGAACTCTGTAATTTCAGTATGGGCATTATCTTTAAACACAATAGCAGTTGCCTGGGAATCACTGAGTATATTATCTCCAAGTATCGAATTGATAAAGGATGATTTATCATGATTACTAGTTCCTGCTATGAGGAGTTGTGTAACGTTTAAATCAGAAAGTTCACGAACGAGCAATGTAAATTGATGTCCTAAGTCTACGTCATTTTTTTCGGCCCATATAGTAATTGTTTCAAAGAGAGTCGAAATATTGGTTATATCAATCTCTTCATATACTTCTGAGTTAGACAGAAGGGCTTCAGCGCTTTTTATGAGTAATGGTTCTAGACTTGTAGGTGAGATTTCATTCCATGCTAAGACTGCTGCGGAAACAAATAAAGAATGTTCTGCTTTTGTTAAGCTAAACCAATTGGTTAACAAGTTCGGAATCAGTTCCTGTAACTCATGCATGAAATGTTGCCCTGTAATTAACTCGCAGTAAGTTTCTTGATAAAGAGAAGCAATTTCGTTCCATTCATCGTAAGTATCTGCCTCGATATGTAAAAATAGATGATTGATTGTTTGAATCCAAGATAGATAAGCGGGTTCTTTTTGATAACTGTTCCAAAATGCTGAAACGAGTTCTTTAAATTGAACTTGATCAATTGTATATAAAGCTTTTAACGATTCATAAAAATATTCCGGGTTCATTTTGTTTGTAAATCCCTGATTTACATAGTTTGTTAAAATATCAAACCAATGTAATGCTTTTGTTCGAATCCCTTCCTGGACTGCAAGTTCAATAGCGTTATTCCAATCTTTTTGTTTCTCATAAAAGGAACGAGCAATGGCAGTGATATTAGGATAATCTGGTTGGAATGAAACTGCTTCGCTAATCGTTTTAAAAGCTAGCCCTAAACGGTTTTGATCCATATAAAGAGAAAGGAGTTGTAATGAGACTTCCATTGTAAGTGTTGTATCTTCCGTTTTTATAGATTTATAGATTTCTTCTGCCGTTGAAAGGAATCCTAATTCGAAATAAGAGTCTGCTATATTTTTCTTTGCCCATGAAGCGAGTTCATTATTTACTTTTTCCCATTTAAAGATGGCCGCTTCAAAGTCTTTATTTTGAAAATACACTTCACCTTGTGCGAAGCGAATGCTAGATATATTGGAAAATTCATTTTCGGATTCATTTACATATGCTTCCCCAAGAATCTCTGGGGCTTGGGTAGAGGATTGCTCCATTAAAAATGTTTCATAGTATACCTTTTGTATCAATTGTTTTTCTATGGTCATGTTTTTCCCCCCTGTATAGTTTAGAAAAATGACTTTTTATCCCGCTATTTGCGGGCAGTAAGATCCCCCACCTCAAGGTTCAGAGGGAGCTAGGACGATGGATGGGGGATAAATGCTCGTAAAAGCAGCGCTTTTCATCAGTGGAGGATAAAGAAAATATCTACTAATGGAAGTTCTACTTTATGTAAAAGGGCGCATATTACCCTACTGGATAAAAACTGCATTTTATAGATCAAAATATGTTCTTTGCTAGTTAAATCACTTTTCTTGAGAGTTAAACCGATGCTAAAAATAACTTTCTTTTATTGTAACAAAAAAAAACGCTCGTGAATTTTTATTTTTTCTTATCACTTTTGTGAACTATAGGATGTATCTAAAAGAATGAGATGAATAGGAGTAGAGTTCATTATAAAAACCATGTATAGTGAACATGTATACCATGTTTGCTGCAAAGATAGAAAGGGCACAATATGGAATAACGCTCGTGCATAGGATGTGTCATCCGAATGGAACAACATATTGGTGAGTTAATCGCACACTATGGATATTTTGGAATTATTATAGCACTAACTGGTGGAATTGTCGGTCTACCAATACCAGATGAATTCTTACTAACATTTGTTGGATATAATATTTCGAAGGGCATTATGTCAGGAACAACTGCTTTCCTAAGTGGGATGGCAGGTGCGATGCTTGGAATTACATTAAGTTATATACTTGGCTTAAAGCTGGGACTACCTGTATTGAAAAAATATGGTCCGAAAATTCTAATTAAAGAAAAACATATTGAAAAAACACATGTTTTATTTGAAAAATATGGTCCTTTTTTATTAATGGTTGGATACTTTATACCAGGGGTACGCCATTTAACAGCGTATTTTGCTGGAATGTCAAATTTAACAGTTTGGCGATTTTGTTTATATGCATATAGTGGTGCTTTTATTTGGGTTAGTGTTTTCGTTGGTCTTGGCTGGAAGATGGGAGAGAAGTGGCGCCTTGTTGAATATAGTTTACACCAGTACGGAATCTGGATTTTAATTATTTCAGCAGTGGTATTATTCATTGTATGGCTCTATATTAAAAGGAAGAAAAACCGCTAATATAAGCGGTTTTTTTAGCTAAAAGCAATAAATAAAACATCAGCTGTAATTAGAAAGATGTTTGAATGAAATGTTTATCGCAGAAATATGGAAAGCCCACCTCGTATCCTCGGATAAGGTGGGCTTTCCATATTTTATTCTGCAATCTCCTCATATAGAAAGTAAGTTACATTATAAATGTGTTCTACTTCATCATCTGTCATAAATAACAATTCTTCACGTTCAATTCCCTTTTTCTTTTCAATAAATTCAATCATATTTTTCCGTTCTTCTCTTTTCATCATCTTTCATTCTCCTCTCAATCTGTTTTAATACAGTTTATTTAAGTTAATAGTATTATATAACAGAATCTTTAGAAAGTTCCATATTTTTTATATATTTTTGATAAGAACTTTTCGACAAAACAAGTCCCTTTGAAGGGACTTGTTTTCATCTCAAAGTCGTAAAAACTCAGGCTGAGTCGTACCAGCATGATCAATGTAGTAAATTGTATTCGGATTAATTTTAATGAGTACATAGTTTGGATCTTCAGCTCCAAGTAACCAACGTTTTAGGCTATTATTCCAAAATTTGTTTTTCAGCGTTTGATCTTCTTCTATTGAAGCTATGCCTTCGACTTCAATATAATCTTCATCCGAATTCTTTCCTTCGCGTCCAAGTAATACGTGTACATTTGGATTTTTTTCGATGTCCGTTAATTTTTTTGAATTACGATCTGTTGCAACGTATAGTACAAAATCTTCATGAAAAAACATCATAAAAGCGCTATGAGGTCTATTGTCGCGTATAGTAGCAAATACGCCAGTTTTTTGTCCTTGAATAATGGTTGCGATTTTTTCTTTTAAGTGCATTTTTTTGCTCCTTTTCACTATTCATAATTTGTTTAGTATGAACTTTGAATTTCTTGAGATCTTTTATACTTTTTTCTTCAATTGCATTTTTTAAACGTAATTGTGATGAAATGGGACAAGTTAGGAGAAGAATAATGATAATAGTGAGAAGAAACACATATGGAAGGATGGAATACATGTTTAATAAAATTTTTCTAATACTTGCACTTGTTGGAGTGCCACTTTCTATTCTTGGAAAAACAATGCATTGGCCACAGACAATTATGTTTGTTGTATATTGTATTACAATTATTGCACTAGCCGCTTTTATGGGAAGGGCAACAGAAAGTTTAGCGATTGTTTCTGGACCACGGATTGGTGGACTATTGAACGCGACTTTCGGTAATGCGGTAGAGCTGATTATTTCAATTTTTGCCTTACAAGCAGGGTTAATAGAAGTCGTGTTAGCTTCTTTAACAGGTTCGGTTCTTGGGAATTTATTATTAGTAGGAGGCCTTTCTTTTTTTGTGGGGGGGCTTAAGTACAAACGGCAAAGTTTCAATGTTTATGATGCGAGACATAATTCGGCATTATTAATATTTGCAGTTGTAGTAGCTTTTGTTATTCCTGAGATTTTTTCAATGAAGATGGATATAGGAAAAACACATCAATTAAGTATTGGTGTCTCTATTATCATGATTATTATGTATTTAGCGGCCTTATTCTTTAAATTAGTCACACATCGCGGTGTGTATCAGCATAAAAGTGATGAGGTAGAGCATGAGGAAGAACCTGAATGGTCAAAAGGAAAAGCGCTGCTTATTTTAGCAATTGCAACAGTTGCAGTAGCTTATGTTTCAGAGGCACTTGTTCATACATTTGAAACGGTGGCCAAATCATTTGGCTGGTCAGAATTATTTATAGGGGTTATCATCGTTGCAATTGTTGGTAATGCCGCAGAACATGCTTCTGCAATTATTATGGCGTATAAGAATAAGGTAAATATTGCAGTTGAAATAGCGGTCGGTTCTACATTGCAAGTTGCAATGTTTGTTGCCCCTGTATTGGTACTCCTTTCCATGTTTTTTACAGTAAAAATGCCGTTAATATTCACGATACCAGAGCTTATATCTATGATCACAGCGGTCTTTTTGACAATCGCGATTTCAAATGACGGGGATACGAATTGGTTTGAAGGAGGCACATTATTAGCGGCCTATTTTATTATGGGAATTGGTTTTTACTTATTATGAAAAAAGTGGGATAACAATGTGATGGAGGGAAAACAATAGATAAAGTAAATCATTTACATACTGTTATGTAGGAAGGAGCCAGACAGGTGAAAAGAGTGTACAGTATATGCCTTTTAATTATAGCCACACTTATTTTATTATTTCCTTGTAGAAGTCTTGCGAAGACAACAATACAAGTAAAAGTGCCCTCATCTGTTTTAAATATTTCAAAAGACAATACGTATCCAAATGAAACACAAGATTTACCGCGTTTGCAACCGAGTAAATTTGCAAAAGAATTGTTAAAAACATCAACGATTAGAATTGAAAATCCAGATTTAATTCGGATGTTGAATGAAACCTCGATTTCAAATGCGCCTCTTGCAATAGGGTATAAGGCAAAAATTTATTTAGGCCAATGGCCGTTAAATTATGAATCGACAGACACAACAATTAATTGGGAATATAAACAAGTGAATCGAAATGTATACGATAATCGAGGGGTAGAACGACTATATCCACTTCGCTATAAACAAGAAACACAAAGAACTGTAGAAGGTAATCTAACAGCAGATATTAAAGATGCAACAGATGTGAAGAAAATGATGCTTTTAAAGGCGTTGGAAAAAGTACAATTACCACTCTCTTTTAAAACAACAATTGGTTACGGTACAGGTCATGAGCGTGTATATAATATTAGTCCAAAACAAATGGGGTACTTATATGCTTATACACCAGCAGTAAATGAAAAAGGAAAAGTCACATTTGGAGAAGTGTATCTTGTTTTGAAAGGAAATCAAAAAAGACTCGTTATTAAAAATATTACATCGCAAGGAATTGGAGCAGCTATTCCGATTCAAGATCACTTGTCTTTTAAATTTATTTCGTCACTACAACCGCAATGATAGTAATAGTTAAAAACGTCAGCTCCATATGCTGACGTTTTTAACTATAGTGTAATATTAGTTTCTTTTGTTAAGAAATTTTCAGTTGGATAATAGCTATTTTTCACAAGAATATTTGGTCCAAGGCATTTCACAGCTGGACAATGACAGCTTAATGATTTCGCTGTTTTTGAACTGCCCCATTTGTCATATGCTTCTTGTAATGTATTTGTTTGTACATTACCGAGAATAGGAATATCACCAAAATCTGTCACGATAATATTTCCATCAAAAATATTCACATTTAAACGAGAACGTCCATCTGGATCATTACGAACGGTCACGTTTTTGCTCTCATGTAGTTTCTTTAATGTAGCTAAATCACGTTCATCATCACTACATGCATAGAAAGGTAATGTGCCAAATAACATCCATACGTTTTCATCACGAATATCTAATAAATGCTCAATTGCACTTCGAATTTCAGCTTTTGTTAAAATTTCAAGGTTGCTAGCAAAATCACTTGGATACATTGGATGCACTTCATGACGTTTACAACCCATTTCTTCAACAATTTGACGATGGATGTTTTCAATATGTGGTAGGGTACGTTTATTTAACATTGTTTCTGCTGACACAAGAACACCTGCATCTGATAAAGCTTTGCTATTTGTAATCATTCGTTCAAATAACTTGGCACGTTGTTCATAAGTAGGCTTGCGAGCCATCATCGCAAAGCCGCCTTCAACGAAGTCATCGATTGTTCCCCAGTTATGTGAAATATGTAACACGTCTAAATAAGGAATAATTTGTTCATACTGGGCTAAATCTATAGTTAAATTCGAATTGATTTGAGTGCGAACGCCTCGTTCATGGGCATATTTTAAGAGTGGTGTTACATAGTTATCGACGGATTTCTTTGACATCATAGGTTCTCCGCCAGTAATACTTAAAGAACGTAAATGAGGAATCTCATCTAACCGCTTTAATAAAAGCTCCATCGGAAGCGGATTTGGATCCTTCGGTTGTAATGTATAACCGACAGCACAATGCTCACAGCGCATATTGCATAACGTTGTTGTTGTAAATTCAACGTTTGTTAATAGTAATTTGCCGTACTCTTCAAGGTCCATATACGCTTCCCATGGATCGTAAGAAGGAGTAATCGGCTTCATTGTTTGTGATATACTCATCTGAAATACTCCTTTGACTATTGAAATAACAATTTGTCCATCCTCTATAATAGAAGAATATGGACTTTTTATAAAGTGAAACTTTTTGTAACGAGAATTTCTTGATTTGTTTATTTCGCTTTAAAAGAAAAAGAAAGCGTCTTATATTTCTGTTTGCATAGAATGGAATCCTAGGGCAAAATTGATGAAAATTCATGTCCATGACACTCGTTTTTGCGGTATAATAAAAGCAACTCGAATAAAAAGGAGAGTGCCTTCGTGGGAAAAGCAATTCATGATAAAGATTCACAACTAGTATATTTAAAAGAACGTTTAAATATGTTCATTGAAGTAATTGATACAATTGAGCCAGAAGAAGTAGAACTAGAAGATGTAGATCGTCTTCTTGCAATGTTAGATGAATTAGAACTGAAATGTGAGCAATTTAAAAAAGACGAATAATATATTAAAGCGGCTGTCAATGATGTATTGGCAGCCGTTTTCTGTAAGTACGCTGCCTTATTATAAAATATGCGGATTTATTAAAATAGAAGGAATATGGAAAAAAGGGTATAATCAAGTTGTGAAAAATTTCATTCAATCTTAAGAGTCATTAAATAAATAGAGATTTAATGATGAAATTTTCATCTCATAACGTTTTTGATAGCGTTCACAATTGAGGGGGAAGTAACAATGGAAAAGCTTCAAGAAACTATGTATCAACTGATCGTTGAAACGTCGACGAATTTACCGAAAGATGTTCGCCGTGCGATTCAGCAAGCGAAAGAGCGAGAAAATGCAGGGACTCGTTCAGCAATGGCACTTGGCACGATTACAAATAATATTAAAATGGCAGATGACAACATCTCGCCAATTTGCCAAGATACAGGGATGCCAACGTTTAAAATTTATACACCAGTTGGTGTGAATCAATTGAAAATGAAGGAAGCCATCTATAGTGCGCTTGAGCGGGCGACAAAGGATGGGAAACTTCGTCCGAATTCCGTTGATTCTCTTTTCGGAGACAATAGCGGAAACAATTTAGGGCCAGGTACACCTGTGATTAAGTTTGAACAATGGGAGAAAGATTATATCGATGCTCGTTTAATTTTAAAGGGAGGCGGCTGTGAGAATAAAAATATCCAGTATAGCTTACCTTGTGAATTAGAAGGACTTGGACGAGCTGGCCGCGATTTAGAAGGAATTCGTAAATGCCTTCTTCATGCAGTATATCAAGCACAAGGACAAGGATGTAGTGCAGGTGTAATCGGTGTTGGTATCGGGGGAGACCGCACATCAGGTTATGAATTAGCAAAAAATCAATTGTTCCGTACATTAGATGATGTGAATCCAATTCCAGAATTACAAAAGCTTGAAGAGTACGTACTAGAGAATGCCAACAAACTTGGCATTGGTACGATGGGATTTGGTGGAGAAACAACTTTACTTGGTTGTAAAATTGGAGTGTACAATCGTTTACCAGCTAGTTTCTATGTGTCTGTTGCGTATAATTGCTGGGCATATCGTCGTCTTGGTGTAACAATTCATCCTGAAACAGGTGAAATTATTGATTGGTTATATCAAGAAGGAGAAGACACACTTCAGCAAGAAGCGACACAAGAAAAAAATGAACAGCGTGAAATTGTATTACAGGCCCCAATTACAGAAGAGCAAATTCGTGAACTCCGTGTTGGTGATGTCGTTACAATTAATGGCATGATGTACACGGGGCGTGACGCAATTCATAAGCATTTAATGGATAATGATTGCCCAGTAGATTTAAATGGACAAATTATTTATCACTGTGGCCCAGTTGTAGTGAAGGATGAAAATGACAATTGGAAGATTAAAGCAGCAGGTCCAACGACAAGTATTCGTGAAGAACCATATCAAGGGGATATTATGAAGAAATTTGGTATCCGTGCTGTAATTGGTAAAGGCGGCATGGGAGCGAAAACATTGGCGGCACTAGCAGAACATGGTGGTGTATATTTAAATGCGATTGGCGGTGCTGCACAGTATTATGCAGAATGTATTAAAGAAGTGAAAGACGTTGACTTCTTACAATTCGGTATTCCAGAAGCAATGTGGCACTTACGCATCGATGGCTTTAAAGCGGTTGTAACAATGGACTCTCATGGTAATAGTTTACATGCAGATGTAGATAAAACATCACTTGAAAAATTGGCTAGCTTTAAAGAGCCAGTATTTAAGTAAATGAAATAAAAAAATGCACCTCGAACAATTCGAGGTGCATTTTTTGGTACATATAGAAAAACTTGTTTAGGATGAAAGGGATATTGAAAACAGAAACTACAGGTACGATGATATATGGAAAGGAGACTATTTATGAAGTATAAATGGTTATATATAGGTCTCATTTTTTCAATTATAATGGCACTTGTTCCAGTTTCTGCTTTCGCGTATACGAACGCGCCCAATCACTGGGGAATTCCACGAGCTAAAAATGAGACTCCACCAGATGCGGGGAAAAAATTTACTGATTTACTTCGGGGTAACGGTGGTTTTTATTTAGGTGATACAAGTAAAAAAGATATATATTTAACATTTGATAATGGATATGAAAATGGATATACTGGACAAATTTTAGATGTGTTAAAAGAAAAGAAAGTACCAGCAACATTTTTTGTAACAGGTCATTATATAAAGACGCAAAAAGATTTATTATTAAGAATGAAAAATGAAGGGCATATTATTGGAAACCATTCTCGAAGTCATCCTGATTTTACAACTGTAAATGATGAGAAACTTCGGGAAGAATTGCAAAGTGTAACGGATGAAATTAAAAAAATAACCGGACAAAAAGAAGTGAAATATGTACGTCCTCCGCGTGGAATTTTTAGTGAGCGTACGCTAGCTCTTACGAAAGAGATGGGGTATTATAACGTGTTTTGGTCGCTTGCATTTCTAGATTGGAAAGTAGATCAGCAAAGAGGATGGCAATATTCTCATAATCATGTTATGAATATGATTCATCCAGGGTCCGTTATATTACTTCATGCTATATCAAAAGATAATGCAGAAGCACTTGCAAAAATCATTGATGATTTGCGCGAGAAAGGGTATCATTTTAAAAGCCTAGATGATTTAGTAAAAAGCAATCAACCGTAAGCATGTATGCTTGCGGTTTTCTCATGCTATAATGATGTGTAAAAAGGATGGGGAAACGTATGTGGAGCGAACATGTTACGTTAAAGAATCCGTACCACTTTGAAGAAGTATTAAGGTGTCTATCTTTTGATCCACTAAATGTTGTCCAGTTAGAAGAGAAAATAGTTTATGTTCCACTTCTTATAGAGGAAGAACAAATTGTTGTTCGCGTGCAAGGGATTGGCACGCTTCAAAATCCACAATTTTGGATTTCAAGCCAAACAGGGGAACAAGAGAAAGTTGTGAAACGCATCTATTCCATTTTTCAATGGAATGAATCTTTTCAAGATATACAAACCCATTTTATAAACACATCATTACGTCCGCTTTTTGAAACATATGCCTATACACCACTTATTTTAGAGTTTGATTATTTTGCTTGTCTTCTTCGTTGTATTATTCATCAACAAGTACATTTGAAATTTGCTACTGCACTTACAGAACAATTTGTAAAACGGTATGGAGCAGAGAAGAATGGTGTTTTCTTTTTTCCTACACCAGAAAGGGTAGCAAATATTTCAATAGAAGAGCTTAGAAATCAGAAGTTTAGTCAACGAAAAGCTGAATATATGGTAGGGCTAGCAAAACATATAGTGGAAGGTAAGTTGAATTTAGCGGAACTAGAAAAACAAACAGAAGAAGAAGTGTCAGCGCAATTGTTACCAGTGCGAGGTATTGGTGCATGGACAGTGCAAAACTTTTTATTATTTGGACTTGGGCGGCAAAACATGTTTCCGAAAGCAGATATCGGGATTCAGCGTGCACTTCAAGGGATATTTCAATTGGAGAATAAACCAGATGATGCACTTTTAGAACAAGTGAAACAAGAGTGCGAACCATACTGCAGTTATGCAGCGTTATATTTATGGAAAAGTATAGAGTAGAGGTGTAACGATGATACAAAAGCAACACGAGAGTAAGTTGGAAGTTGGTCAAACGTTTCCTGTGACAATTAAGCGTCTTGGGATTAACGGAGAAGGCGTTGGTTATTTTAAGAGACAAGTTGTTTTCATTCCAGGAGCATTACCAGGAGAAGAAGTTGTTGCGGAAACAACGAAGATTCAGCGTGGCTTTGCTGAAGCAAAAGTAAAAAAAGTTCGTAAAGCGTCACCGCACCGTGTAAAAGCACCGTGTCCAGTATATGAGGAGTGTGGTGGCTGTCAGCTACAACATTTAGATTATAAAGAACAATTGAATCAAAAGCGTGATATCGTTGTACAAGCATTCGAGAAGTACATGAAGAATAGTATGGAAGAGAAAATTCGTCCGACACTTGGTATGGAAAATCCATGGCACTATCGTAATAAGAGTCAATTACAAGTGGGACGTAAAGATGAAAAGGTTATTACAGGATTATATAAACAAAACTCACATCAGTTAATTGATATTTCTCATTGTATGATTCAACATAAAGCAACGAATGAAGCGACAAAAGTTGTAAGACGTATATTAGAAAAATTAAATGTTTCTATTTACAATGAGAAGAAACAAAAAGGTTTAGTACGCACAATTGTGACACGTACGGCAGTTCAAACAGGGGAAGTACAAGTCACACTTGTTACAACAAAAGAAGAATTACCAAATAAAGAACAGTTTATCGCAGAAGTACAAAAGCAGATGCCAACTGTTAAATCAATTATGCAAAATGTGAACTGGCGTAAAACATCTGTTATCTTCGGGGACAAAACATTCCGTTTAGCTGGAAAAGAAGTGATTCAAGAAACGCTTGGTGATTTATCATTTGAATTATCAGCACGTGCATTCTTCCAGTTGAATCCAGAACAAACAGTTGTCCTATATAACGAAGCGAAAAAAGCTGCTGCGTTAACAGGTACGGAAAAAATTGTTGATGCATATTGCGGCGTTGGTACAATCGGCCTTTGGCTTGCAAATGATGCCGATGAAGTGCGCGGTATGGATGTCATTCCAGAAGCAATTGAAGATGCAAAGAAAAATGCAAAACGCCACGGATTCACAAATACAAAGTACGAAGCTGGTAAAGCGGAACAATGGCTACCGAAATGGGTGAAAGAAGGCTGGCGCCCAGATGTAATCGTAGTTGATCCACCTCGCACAGGCTGTGATGATAAGTTGCTTGAAACAATTTTAAAAGTAAAACCAAAAACAGTTGCATATGTTTCTTGTAACCCTTCATCGTTAGCTCGTGATGTGAAAGCATTAATGAAGAGCTACGAAGTGGAATATGTACAACCGGTTGATATGTTCCCGCATACGGCGCATGTGGAGAATGTAGTGAAGCTTGTTAGAAAAGAAAATTAAAGGTGTAGCAGTGAGAGATAGGTCTTATCGAAAAATCGATAAGGCCTAATTTTTATTTGGGATGTTTTATCAGGGAGTGAAAGGAAGTGCTTAAGTAAAAACTCCATAATTTTTTTAGCTATTCCTTGCTTTTGAAAACCTGTTTTATTTCCTTGCCCACACACTTTTTTTAATTACAAAAAGTGTCCTGCCATTTTCAAGTACTACAATATAATTGGATAAATTTCTTTTTATGAAGTGAAAGTGTATTCGGGAGCGGAGGATGTTCAACTGTCAATTTTAAAAAATGCAATGGTTCTCACCTTAATTATGGCAGGTGCCATTTTGCTAATTCGATGATTAATGATAAAGGCTGCTTCCAGCTTTTTTATGAGCTTAGCGGCCTTTTGTCATTTTTGGGATAAGTCTTATACATACTATAATTTTGATAATACCTGGAGGAGATTATGAAGAAGGGCAAATTTAGTTTACAAGCCATTATTATTATATTCGTTTGCATTGTCGTCGTATTATCACTTGGAATAACTGATTTAATAATAAGCCAAAAAATTACTTCCAGTGTGGAAGAAACAGAGAAAGAAAAGGCCCTCAATACTGCAAAGATGGTAGCCCTTAGTCCGCAAGTGATTGAAGCCCTTGAAGGGAAAGCAAACGAGAAAAATGTCCAAGTTTTTAGTAATCAAATTAGAGAAAAGATCAATGTCAACTTCGTTGTTGTTATGAACATGAAAGGAATCCGTCAATCCCATCCGGACCCTGAATTGGTTGGAAAGCCCTTCATGGGAGAAGATGAAGGGCCAGTTCTTAAAGGAAAGGAGTATGTGTCCATTTCAGAGGGGACTCTTGGTCGATCCATGCGGGCATTTACTCCAATAAAAAATTCACAGGGAAAACAAGTGGGTGCGGTTGCTGTAGGAATTACTTTAGAGAACGTTACAAAGGCGGTACAGAAAGGACGACTGGCGGTCGTTATAGGGACGTTAATCGGAATCCTAATAGGTGTAATCGGTGCAGTGTGCCTAGCAAGATACATCAAAAAAATCCTTTTAGGGCTCGAGCCGATCGCTATTGCTAAGCTGCTTGAAGAACGTAGTTCCATGCTTCAGTCTGTGCGTGAGGGAATCATAGCCATCGACCAAGAAGGGAATATCACACTTGTAAACAGGGCAGCCAGTAAGCTTTTTAAAAAAGCCGGACTTGGAGAGAATCCTATAGGGAAGAACATTGAAGATTATTTACCAGAGACCCGATTAAGTCGTATTATCAAATCGGGTGAGACAGAGCTCGACCAAGAACAGAACCTGCATGGAGTTACCATTCTAGTAAACAGGGTACCAGTGATTGTGCAAAATCAGCCGGTGGGAGCAATCGCAACATTTCGTGATAAAACCGAGGTTCAAGTTTTGGCTGAACAGCTTACAGGTGTACGCAATTATGCGGAAGCTCTTCGTGCTCAGACTCATGAATTCATGAATAAACTTCATGTCATTCTTGGCCTGGTTCGTACTGAACAATACGATACACTTGCTAACTATGTGAGTGAAGTCGTTAACCACCGTGAAACGGAAGTGGGCTTTGTAACGAAAAAAGTCCAAGATCCGGTTCTTGCCGGGTTTCTGATTGGCAAGCTAAGCTTTGCAAGAGAATCAGGGGCCTTACTTTCATTTGATAGCGCAAATACACTTCCCAAGCCTGCCAACTCGGAAATTACACATGATTTAATAACGATAATTGGAAATCTCGTCGATAACGCAATGGAGGCAATTGCAGACAGTCCAAACAAAAAAGTCGACCTTATACTGGATTACGCAGAGGATATTTTAACAATAGAGGTTAAAGACACAGGAGTGGGAATGACGAATTCACTCCAAAACAAAATATTGAATAAAGGCTTTTCAACGAAAGGAAATCACCGTGGATTCGGATTATACCTGTTGGCGCAGGCAATTGAAAGACTGGAGGGGGACCTGATTATTTCGTCCAAGCCTGGAAAGGGAGCGAATTTTGGTGTATATATACCTTATAAAGCAGAGGATGTATGAAAATGATTAATGTAATGATTGTTGAAGATGACCCGATGGTAGCGAAAATCAATAAGCAGTACCTTTCTAAAATTGCCGGGTTCCGTTTAGTTGCAATAGCCAATTCAGTTGCTGAAGCCATCCAACTTTTAGGAAAGAATGATATTCAGCTCATTCTTTTGGATATTTTTATGCCGGGGAAACAGGGCCTGGAGCTGTTATCGTACCTTCGGAAAAATGATCTTGAAATTGATGTCATCATTATTTCAGCGGCCTCAGATCTTGAACGAATTAAGAGGGCATTAAGGTATGGTGTTGTCGACTATTTAATTAAGCCTTTCGAGTTTGATCGGTTTAATGCTGCACTTGCTGCCTACCTTGAGCAAACTCGGTTAATTGATAAACAGGATTCGGTAAGTCAGCAGGATCTCGATCACTTACTTTTGCACAGAGAAGAAGCCGTAATCACAGAGGAACTCCCAAAGGGATTAACCAAGGATACCTTAAAGCAGATATGGGATGCGGTTCAAGAGTTGAAGCGGGGGCCTTTTTCCACTGATGAAGTAGCTAATGTTGTAGGCATTTCAAAGGTTTCAGCAAGAAAGTATCTTAACTTCCTAAAGGACTTAGGAATACTTGAAGTCAAAGTCATCTATGGAACAATCGGACGGCCTGTGTATCAGCATGAATATAACCAATATAAGGAACACCTAATAAAAAACTTTTTGTAAGCAGTTTTTGAAACTGCTTACTTTTTTTATTTACCAAAAGGATTATTAAACTTTCATAAACTATGAAAACGCTTTCCCTCCGAATATGATAGACATGTAACAAAACAAAAGGAGATTAAAACATAGTACAAGATGCAAGGAAATTGGAACCGATTTCTTCGATTATTAGAATAAATGAAGAAATAATGGATTCCTTTCGAGATTATAAAAACTACTTTAGGAGGGTTAAAAATGCAAATTCCAATTAAGAAAACACTTGATAAAATTCCAGGTGGTATGATGGTTGTTCCACTTTTTTTAGGAGTATTAACGAATACCTTTTTCCCGGAAATTTTAAAAATTGGAAGTTTTACAACGGCATTATTCAGTAAAGAAGCATCATCTACCATTTTGGCATGTTTTATGTTTTTAATTGGTTCACAAATTAATTTCAAATTAGCACCAAAGGCAATAAAAAAAGGTGCAATATTATTAACAGGAAAATTTATAATAGGTGCTGGTATAGGGTTAACTGTAGCAATGATTTTTGGGCCTGCCGGAGTACTAGGATTATCACCATTAGCCATCCTTGCAGCGTTATTAAATGCTAATGGTGGATTATATGCATCTCTTGCTTCATCGTATGGTGACGAAACTGATGTAGGCGCATATGCTGTATTTTCTTTAAAAGATGGTCCATTTTTCACATTAGTTGCATTAGGTGCATCCGGACTTGCCACAATTCCTTTTCAAACACTTGTAGGAGTATTAATTCCAATCGTAATAGGAATGATTTTAGGAAATATTGATTCTGATATGAGAAAGTTCCTTGGAAGCAGTAAATTATTATTAATTCCATTCTTCTCATTCCCATTAGGTGCAGGAATGGATCTTTCAACTATTATAAAAGCGGGAGGTCCTGGCATATTACTAGGATTAGTAGCTTCATTGACTGGAATTGGAGCTTACGTACTTTTGAAGTTATTTAAAGAAAATCCTATCGTTGGTTTAGCAACAGGGTCAACTGCAGGAAATGCTGTAGCTACACCAGCTGTTGTTGCAGCAGCAGATCCAACCTTAGCTTCAATAGCACCAGGAGCTACTGCACAAGTTGCAGCAGCATGTGTAATATCTGCAGTAGTCTGTCCGATTATTGTTAGTTATGCATTTAAAAGGTCCGAAAAGAAAAAAGCTGAAAAATCAATTACAGGGGCAGCATGAAAATAAAGTAAAAATCTACTGTTATCCTGGCCATCATGCTGCTGAAGTTTTTAGGCCAATTTGAAAATGAAACAAAGACAAAGCAGTCAGCGGTTTCACTGTCTACTTTGTTTAGTTACAAAAAAGGGTCATTAAGTTAAAAAAACTAGTGGGATAAGGAAAATTTTATTAACATGGTTGCGGTATTGTCGGAATAGCTATTTTAAAATAGAAGGAAGGAATGAAACACCATGAATGTACCTGAGAATGTTATTATTACTACAATAAAAGGAAAAGAAGTTCTCTCCAATCCTTTTTTGAATAAAGGAACAGCTTTTACGAAAGAGGAAAGGGAAGACCTTGGACTTGAAGGTCTGTTACCTCCACAAGTACTCACCCTTGATGAACAAGTTAATAGAATCTATGAACAATATTCGATGCAGACGACGAATCTGTTTAAAAACGGGTTGCTTTATGATTTATATAACCGCAATGTTGTCTTGTTTTACCGTCTTTTGAAAGAACACCTGGCAGAAATGCTCCCTATCATCTACACTCCTACTGTCGGTGATGCAATCCAGTCATACTCCCATAGCTATCGTCGCCCAGGTGGCCTATATCTTTCCATTGATGATCCTAAGGGCATTGAAAAGGCATTTTATAATCTAGGAAAGCCCAAAAATGGTATTGATTTAATCGTCGTTACCGACTCTGAAAGTATTCTTGGTATTGGGGACCAAGGGATAGGCGGTATTAATATTGCGATTGGTAAACTTGCCGTGTACACGGCTGCAGCTGGGATTGATCCGAGCCGTGTTCTGCCAGTTGTGTTGGATGTTGGCACGAACAATCAGACTTTGATTGCAGACCCTATGTATATCGGCAACAAATTCGCACGTGTCCGCGGTGAGCGTTATGATCAATTCATTGATTTATTCATTCAGACTGCAAGAGAGTTCTTTCCAGAGATTCTCATTCACTGGGAGGACCTTGGCAACGTCAATGCGCGAAAAATCTTGGACAAATGCGGTGACAAAATCCTTACCTTTAACGATGACATCCAGGGAACAGGTGCTGTTACTCTTGCTGCTATTATGTCTGCTTTGAAAGTAACAGGAGAATCCCTGAAGGACCAGCGCATCGTTGTCTTTGGACCAGGTGCTGCCGGCATTGGTAACGCAGACCAAATGTCAGATGCCATGGTTCTAGAAGGGGTGACTAGAGAAGAAGCCTATGATCGTTTCTGGGCTGTTGACTATCGGGGTCTACTAACAGATGAAACACCAGATGTTCTGAACTTCCAGAAGCCTTATACAAGACAGATGGATGAAGTTAAGGACTGGGATAAGAATGAGGAAGGGATCATTTCATTAATGGAAGTAGTTCGAAAGGTGAAGCCAACCATCCTGATTGGTACTTCCGGACAAGCCGGTGCCTTCACTGAGGATATTATAAAAGAGATGGCCAAGCACGTTGAACGTCCAATCATCATGCCAATGTCCAACCCGACTGCGCTGGCTGAAGCAGTGCCAGAAAACCTAATCAAATGGACAGATGGCAAGGCGTTAATTGCGACTGGCAGCCCCTTTGCCGATGTAAAATACAAAGGTGTTACCTATGAAATCGGGCAGTCAAACAACGCATTTGTATTCCCAGGGCTTGGACTTGGAGCAATTGTTGCAAAAGCTGAAATCATCTCAAAAGGAATGTTCGCAGCAGCAGCAAATGCAGTTGCCAAAATGTCAGATACGAGCACATCAGGCGCATCCCTGCTGCCATCCATTGAAAAGCTTCATGAAGTCTCAAAATACGTAGCAATTGAAGTAGCACATGCTGCAATACACGAAGGAATTGCAAAAATAGATATTCAAGATGTTGAAAATGCTATTGAAGATGCTATGTGGAAACCTGAGTATAAAGAAATTAAGAGTGTAGGTATTTGGACAAAGATTAATTCCTATGCATACTAAATAGTTAAATAAAATGCCTGTACTCCTGGTAATTGATCGAACTTTCGATATTCCAGGCAGTGACAGGCATTTTTATAATAAACTAGATTAAATGGGGCCAACCCTTTTTGGAAAATCTTTTATATATACGGTTTATTGTTTTGGTCTAAACCTGTGAGTGTTTTTTTGTAGGGATATTTATTTTGTCACTGAAATAAGTATTTTAATTAAAACCTCATTTAGATCTATCACGCTGAACCGTATTATAAGTAAATGGGTTTTTTATGGCAGTTGAATATAAGTATACAACTGTTTTCCACCCTGCACAGGAGAAATACGGAGCATAAATAATAAAAATAAAGAAGCAGAAAATCACTTAGGATTTTCTGCTTCTTTGTTTTTATACTGCTATTTGCTAGTATACGACAACCGGTTCATAAGTACTTAGATTATCATACACAGTTTTCGCAACACTAGGAGAGAGGTTGACACATCCGCCTGAACCTCCCGTTAAATAGGCATTATTTGCCCAGTTTGTCCGCCAGCCCGCATCGTGGAACCCTTGTCCACTGTTAGTAAACGGAGCCCAGTAATCTACCTTAACGGAATAATCAGGTTTACCTACTGCGCTACCTTTAAGTGTGTACGGTGATCGTTTATAAAGGACGTACCATACTCCCGGCGATGTATCTTCACTCGTGCTATGTTTACCAGTTACTACATTCGTTGAGACTACCAATTTCCCATCTTTGTAAATCCAAATTTGCTGTTCTGCAATTGACACTTCAGCATACGTGTCTCCAATGCCATTATTTGCAGTTGTTTCATAACCGATGCCTTCATTATTCCAGCCGTTTCCGTAAATATTAGAAGCAGAAAGCGATTTCTCCCCTTTTTCGAAGGCTTCTTGGATTCGTTTTGCTTCTTTTTCAACATTTATTGCCCAGCCATAGCCTTGTCCTTTTACTGATATGACCGAACCAGAATGGGTTTTAAATGCGAAGTCTTTATTTAATGTTGATTTAGAATTATTAATTTCAGCAATCTTGTTCTTAATATCACTCTCATCGATTGTAACCTTCATATCCTTTGACATAGAGGCATTTTTAATTAGATCTTTAGCCTTTAAAGAATAAATTTCATTTTGTACCTTATAATCAATGGTTTGTTGAAGAAGATCCTGTAGCGCTTGTTCTTCTTTTTTGATAATTGAATCGTTTTCTTTAATAGGCTGTATGTATACAGGATTCAAATGGATTTCGCTTTTATACTTCTGCTTGTCATAATCCTTCAATAGACTAGCGACATCATACTGTTTTCCGTCAATGCTTTTTGAGATAACAACTTTGCCCTGTTCGAGCTTCGCCATAGCATCTTGAGGCGCTTTTAAATCTTTATTCATAGATAAGAGCTTTTCTTCTACAAGTTTTTTCATTGTTTCACTTCGATAGTGATCAGCTTTTTCCGGTAGCAGCGAATAATTTTTTTCCTTTGAGGAAGGGAAAAATGTCCATTGGTTTTTTAATAGTTTCTTAACTTTAGGCAAATCCTCATTCGTAAGTTCCGTTTGCGTATCTTTTTCATCTAAAATTTGTTGTTGGCCGACATAGACTTTGTTTTCTAATCCAGATGTTTTTAATTTCTTTAGTGCCTGATCAGCAGTCAGACCGCCCACTTTTGTGTCATTAATCGTAACCTGTGAATTGAAACGAGTTGCTTGATAATAACTCATTCCCGCAATTAGAAGTACAATTATAACGCCGACACCTATTGTGATAAACTTCCCATTTGTAAAACGTTTGCTTGAGTTTACCCGTTTTTTATCAATTTCTTCAACTGATTCATTTATTGTGTTGTTGTTCATAAACCATTCCTCCATATACATCAACGTCAATCGACTTTAAACTAGTGTGTTTACATACTAAACCATTGATTAGTTTACCTTATTATTCTTAAATTTTCATTATTTTTTTACCAGATTTTACAGTGTTGAATTGGCCAAAGTTGGATTTTGGTCAATAGAATGAACCCGTTAATAGCCTAAAGTGAACTTTTCAGCCTCGTTAAACGTAACCGAGCGATAGGAAGAAAGGGGAGCACATAACAGTCCTACATATAACAGTCCTACATATAACAGGCTTATTTTGTAGCACATAGAGAATGATACATAAAATTGTATACCCCAAAAAGCTCTTTAAATGATAGCCAAATCCTTTCGATTCACAATGAATAGCCCCTTCCATACCCCTTGTAAGCCCATCAAAAGCCCCTTACAAGTAATAAATCATTACAAAAACAAAACAAAAAACTACTACTACAACAATTCACTAAAAGAAATAACATCGTAGTAGTAAAAAAATTTTCAAATTAATTACCCAATTTCCTCCCAAAACTCTATATGTATGAAAGCAGCGGCAATTTTATATTTGTCGTCAAAGACGGGAGGAATATATATGGCGGTATACCGGAATGTACAGGTGAATTTTTGGCAGGATGATTTTGTATTGGACTTAACACCGGAGGAACGATACTTTTACATATACTTGCTGACATGCTCTAAAACGACGCAATGCGGCATTTATCCGCTGCCGAAGCGTTTAGCGGAAATGGAAACAGGCTATAACTGGGAGACTGTTGAGAAGTTGCTGCAGCGGTTTATTGACTATGGAAAAATATTATATGATGCAGAAGCGAAGGAGCTATACATTCAGAACTGGGTGCGCTATAACCCCGTTACGAATACGAACGTTGAGAAATGCGTATTGCGTGAGCTAAAGACTGTGAAAAGCAAAAAGTTTGTACATATGTTCCTTCAAAAATGTTTGGAGGAAGGGCTGAATATTCCGCTATTACTAGAGCATTTTGGCATGCCGGATGAAGAGCCTGTGGTTATTCCTCAAGAGACTTTTGAAAGTGATGAAACGGATGGAGAAGTAGAAGAAGTGGAGCCGGGGAGCAGTGTATTCCTGTTTTATGAACAAAACTTTGGTAGTTTGTCGCCTTATACTGCGGATGAATTAAGTGAATGGATTGCAGATTTGTCAGATGAACTTGTATTGAAAGCACTCCAGATTGCTCATGAAAACAACAAGCATACGCTTGCTTATGTGAAGGGAATTTTACGGGACTGGCATGAGAAAGGATATACGAAGCTTAGTGAAGTAGAGAAAGCGGCAGTGAGGTTTCGGAAGAAGGAACCGTCTGTTGCCTATGAGACTGAGGAGTTTCTAAAGGAGTGCGAAGAGTGGGAGAAAAACGTACCGTCTGAAGAAGAGCTACAGAATTTTTTACAGGAACATGGGTGGCGTCCGTGAACTAGAAAAGGGAGATTGGACACTATTGATTTAATATGTATAGTCGATGCGCATAATACATTGGCAGAAGTATATATGTGGCAGAAAAAGGCC
>NZ_JBALQK010000004.1:25369-31372 GCF_036965845.1 Bacillus sp. JJ1127
AGATGCTCTCTCCCACCCAAAAAGAGGGGGGGTTATGTCGGGTTTTTAATTGATGTATATATAGACACGAAATGAGCTCTCTTGTGTTACTATGAAAAGAAGATTACGAAAAACATCATAGAATGCTTAAAATTTTTGTTTTATGTAACGGAAAAAGAAAGGCGGTGAGTCTGTTAATAAAAACATGAATAGGCAAATGTCTATGTTTTTAATAGCAGAAAACAATGAACAACTACAAATTAACAATTCAATATGATGGCGGGCGCTATAAAGGCTGGCAACGTCTTGGAAATAATGATAATACGATTCAAGGAAAAATCGAAAGTGTATTATCAGAAATGGTCGGAAAAGAAATCGAAATTATCGGTTGTAGCAGAACAGATGCTGGTGTACACGCACTTAATCAAATAGCTAATTTTAAGATTGATGAGAATTTACCAGAATTTAAAGTTAAAAAGTATTTAAATCAATACTTACCAAACGATATTAGTATTACGGATGTGGAGTTAGTTTCTGAACGTTTCCATGCTCGTTACAATTCGAAAGCGAAGACGTATTTATATAAGATTTGGAATGAGGAACATACGAATCCATTCATGCGTAAATACAGCATGCACGTTGGTAAAAAGTTAAATGTTGAAAATATGAAGAAAGCAGCGCAATATTTAATTGGTTCACATGATTTTACTGCTTTTTCAAACGCGAAATCTAAGAAGAAGTCTATGGTTCGTGAAGTATATATGCTTGATATCGTGGAAAGTGAAGGCTTTATCCAAATTAGAGTGAGCGGAAACGGATTCCTTCATAATATGGTGAGAAAAATCGTTGGAGCATTAGTAGAAGTGGGGTTAGGTCAGTTAGATGCTGAAGTAATCCCACAAATTTTAGAAGCGAAACAACGAAATCAAATTAATTGTCTTGCGGATGCGAGTGGATTGCATTTGGAGAAGGTTGATTTTTAAAGATTTCTAATACAAAAATAAGGGGTATTCTGTAATATGAAAGGTACCTGTCGTGGAATCGTACAAGCTTTAATGTTTGTACGATTTTTTTAGTAGGAACTATTTCAAAATCTAGGTAAGCTAAGCTTCCGAAATAGTTCCTTATGTTTTCTAAGAAGTCCTCTACGTTTTTTTTCTCATTTCACCCAACTTCTCTTTTGCTAACTCCACTGCGATAGCATCATCTAAATAGCCAATTGGAAATATATAATCTGGGATAATATCTGTTGATAAAACGAAATACAATAAGGCACTCCCAATGATAGCGCGTTCTTGAAGGGGAGTAGATTCTTTGCAAAATTGATGATACATATCTGTTAATTGCTCAATGAAAGGTCCTGTGCTGTCAATTTGCTCTAGTTTTGTTGAGAAACTTTCATGAATACGTTTTTGTCCTTCCGCTGTTTGAGCATACCGCTCATAACTTTCAAGTTCCTGTTTTACACGAGTTGTTGTGTAGTCGTAATCGAATAGGTTAGATGATTGTAATGTATGTTGAATTGCGTCGAGTGATGTGTACATATCTGTTTTTTCTCTTTTTGTGTGAGAAGAATCAGGGTACAGCGCATCATATAACAATTGCGGTGGAACTTGCAGACACTCCGCAAACTTTTGAAGGTGTTTTTGCTTTGCTTGTTGCTTACCATTTATAATCCGTGAAATTGTTGAAGGATCAATGTTTGTCAGTGTTCCCAATTGACGCATAGATAAGGCACGCTCTTTTAACAATTTTTTTATTAACGTACCAAGCTGGTCATTTGGATTTTGAGTGGACATGGTTTAGCACTCCTTCTCTTTTAAAAGTGTTGAAAAAATGTTGAGCGTTTATTACAAGTATATGAAGTTGACAGGCACAGTTGCTCAACATTTTCATAAGATGCATGGAAAAGTCAAAAGAAGGGGTGAATGTTGATGAGTACAGCAGGCTTATTTTCCATTTTTCTAATTGGGATTGCTTCTAATTTAGATAATGCAGGTGTAGGTATTGCGTATGGAATTCGTAAAATTCAAATTTCTTGGCTTAATAGTTTGATTATTGCCCTTTTTGGTTTCCTTTTTACTTTATTAGCTGGTTTTTTTGGGAATTGGATATCATTGTTTATTTCAGATTTTATGGCAAATTTAATTGGGGCAATTGTACTTGGCATCATTGGGGGATTTATTTTATGTCAGCCACTACTTAGCAAGGAAGAAGCACCAGAGAAAAATGCCAACATGTTTATAAGAATATTACGTAATCCAGAAAATGCTGATTTTGATGGTTCTAAAACAATCAGTTTTTCTGAAGCACTTATACTAGGGATTGCATTATCAATTAATAATATTGCAGGGGGATTTGATGCAGGGATAACTAATTTAAACCTTTGGTGGACTGCAATTGTCTCAGGTGTATTTAGTTTTATTTGTGTTAGTGGTTTTTCCTATATAGGGAAAAGATTTCTAGCGGAATACTTAGGGAAATGGGCAACAATTATTGCTGGTATTTTACTGATTCTTATTGGAATCGACCAGTTGATGTAATGAGAGTGTGGAACAACAATATTCGGGTATTTCCTTGGAAATACAACAAAGCATTGCATATATCGACGAGTTTTTATTCATACTAACATTGATTTCTTTTATGGAAAGGGGGATGAATATGGGACGTGGTAAAGCATTTGATCATAAGAAAAAGGGTCATGATCATCAGCCACCTAAAGGAGCATATGTTCATAAAGATGTAAATGAGCATACACTAGAAGAGGAAGAATTACCTGTTAATATTGAAACGTATAAAAATAGCTTAAAGAAACATTAAAGCACCTAGATAGGTGCTTTTTTAACGTATATCTTCAATTAAATGCTGTGATTCTTCATACATACCATATTCACCTAAAACTTGAATGCATCGCCATTTTAATTCCTCAATACTTTGTTCAAGCTCTTCCGGGAGTACATGGAGAATATCCTCAAGGCCCATTCCGGAATGAATGAGTTCTAATACTTGATCATCAATATTCCGGTCCATTAATAATTCTAACACCTCTAAATTAAATATGTATCGATGTGCCTCATCGAGCGAAACAACTTTTAGCTTCAAGCTTTCTACAATACTCAGTATAAAAAGAAGGATTGTTTTTTCAAGAACAGGCTGCTTTGCCATTTGGAATATAAGTTTTATCTTTAACACCTCCACCGTATAGCGCTAGGTTGTACTATATTATTCGAGTGGAACGTAAATATGCATAATAAAAAAGTTATCCTGTTAAAATAGAGCAGGATAACTTTCTGTTTAAAAAATACTCCAGCCTTCTTGAGCGGATAGTAGTTCTAATATTTTAAAACCAGCAATACTATTTCCATTTGCATCTAGAGCCGGTCCGAAAATTCCGATTCCCATTTCTCCTTTTACGCACCCAAAAATCCCGCCAGCTACACCACTTTTTGCAGGGATTCCAACACGAATCGCAAATTCTCCAGACTCGTTGTACATGCCACAAGTTACCATAAATGTTTTACAAATTTTCGTAATGTGTTTCGGGATAATTTGCTTTTTCTTATATGGATCATAGCCATCCATTGCAAAAATTAAACCGATGCGTGCCAAATCAATGCAGTTTACCTCGATTGCACATTGACGTGTGTATAAATCCATTAGTTCCTCAACATCACTATCGATGATGCCGTTTTGTTTCATATAGTAGCAAAGTGAACGATTTAAATAAGCTGTTTCTAATTCAGAAATCGCAACCTTTGAAGAATAGTTAATGGAAGGGTTATCTGTTATTTCACGTACAAATTGAAGAATCCGTTCCATTTTTTCTTCATTACTATTCCCTGTAAGCATACTTGTAATAGCTAACGCACCAGCGTTAATCATTGGATTAAGAGGTTTAGAAGGACTAGTAGTTTCTAACTTAATAATTGAATTAAATGGATCACCAGTTGGTTCCATTCCAACTTTAGAGAATACATATTCTTCGCCACGATCTAAAAGGGCAAGAGCAAGTGTAATTACTTTTGAAATACTTTGAAGAGTAAAAAGGGTTTGTGAGTTACCAGCATGGACATATTCTGTATCTTTATGATAAATAGCAATTCCTAAATCATCGGGATTTGCATTTCCTAGTTCTGGGATATAAGTAGCCAGTTTCCCCTTTTTTGTATACGGTTTCACTTGTTCTAACAACTGTTGTAAGTTGTTTGTTTCAACACACTGCATAGTACCAACGCTCCTATTTCTAATTAACTAAGTTTACTGTTCCCATGTATATCCGGAAATAAATAATAACATGAAAAAGTGGAATGATAAAATGAAACTTCCATATGTTATGTTCCCTTTTTTTCAATATATTCGCTATTGGTAAGGAGAATTTTCCTTTTGTATAACAGTTTGGAAATAGAAAAGATATCCACGAAAAGTTCGAAAATAAAAACTACACATCTATACAACTATATGTTATTATGAATTTGGAATAGAAAGCGTTTTCTAAAATATATTTATAATGGTAACGATTTCATAAATTGAATAGGGGGAATTACAATGTTGCAGTTTTTACAACGTATTGGTAAAGCGTTAATGCTTCCAATCGCAGTGCTACCAGCAGCAGGACTATTGCTTCGTTTAGGGCAGCCAGACGTATTCGATATTCCTGTTATGGCACAGGCCGGTGCAGCAATTTTTGATAACTTAGCACTTATTTTTGCAATTGGTGTTGCAATCGGTTTATCTGTTGATGGTAGTGGTGCCGCAGGTCTTGCAGGTGCGATTGGTTATCTAGTTATGAAGAATACAACGAATACTTTAAGTATTGGCTATTCAACAGCAGAATTAAATGATAAATTAAAAAGTGTTCAAGACCTACTAGGTTCAGTTGATCCAAGTAAGTTAGCAGATACAATGACAAAAGTTTCAAAAGCAGCGGCTTTAACGCCGAAGATAAATATGGCTATACTTGGCGGTATTATTGCTGGGGTTGTTGCCGGATTATTATATAACAAATTCCATAAAATTAAATTGCCAGAATGGTTAGGATTCTTTGCAGGAAAACGTTTTGTACCAATTATTACTTCTGTTGTCATGCTTCTTTTAGGATTAGTATTCGGTCAAATTTGGCCAACAATTCAAAGTGGTATCGATGCAGTAGCACACGGTATTGTAAACTTAGGGGCAATTGGTGCTGGTATATTTGGTTTATTAAACCGTCTATTAATTCCAATTGGTTTACACCATGTAATGAACACATATTTCTGGTTTGTACTAGGTGACTTTACAAATGCAGCAGGCGATATTGTTCATGGTGATATTGCTCGTTTCTTTGCGCAAGACCCAACAGCGGGTATGTTTATGACTGGTTTCTTCCCAATCATGATGTTCGGTTTACCAGCAGCATGTTTCGCAATGATTGCAGCTGCTAAACCTGAAAAACGTAAAATGGTTACAGGGATGTTAGCAGGTCTTGCATTAACATCATTCTTAACTGGTATTACAGAACCAATTGAATTCTCATTCATGTTCTTATCTCCAGTATTATATGGTATTCATGCTGTATTAACAGGTATTTCATTATTTGTAACAACAACACTTGGCATTCATGATGGTTTCTCATTTAGTGCCGGAGCAATTGATTACTTCTTAAACTTAGGTATTGCAACAAAACCGTTATTATTAGCGGGAATTGGTTTAATTTATGCAGCAATTTACTTTGTAGTATTCTACTTCTTAATTAAGAAATTCAACTTAAAAACTCCAGGTCGTGAAGATGATGAAGAAATAGAAGAAGAAGGTGAAGCACCAGTTGCAGGTTCTATTGGTGAAGCATACGTAGCAGCATTAGGCGGAAAAGACAACTTAACAGTTATTGATAACTGTGCAACTCGTCTACGTCTACAAGTAAAAGATGCGAACTTAGTAAATGAACCAGCTTTAAAACGTGCCGGTGCAAAAGGTGTTATGAAATTAAGTAACACAAGTGTACAGGTTATCGTAGGTACAAACGTTGAATCAGTTGCTGATGATATG
>NZ_JBALQK010000004.1:31394-33080 GCF_036965845.1 Bacillus sp. JJ1127
CGTATAAATAATTAGATAAGAGGATATCCAAAAAAGATTGATAAAACTTAATCTTTTAGGGGGTATCCTCTTTTTTTATAAACTTTTTACAGGGGATCTTACATTCGAAAATTTTCTTTTTCTTTTTTGGACATATTGGTTGGTAATAGGTTCATCGCATGATACAGTAAGTAGGGTATAAAATAAAATTTCCATTAGTTAGGAAAAGATTGTGGAGTGTATCTTTTATATTTTGATTAAATTATTGATAAATAAGGGGAAAAAAGTAACTATGGAACAAGAAAAGGATAATACTGGTAACAAAGCTCGTAGACCAATTGTATACATAAAAAGAACGGCTATTCTCATTCTGTTGTTTTCGCTTGTGTATTTCGGATATACGAAGATTATGTCACATAATAAAAAAGAGAATACATTAAAAGTAGCAAAAGAAGTGAAAAAGAAGGAAGAGGTTAACAAGAAACCAGAGCAACAAGCAGAGCAGCACCAGGAACAAGCAGAGCAAACGAAAGTAGCAGAACAACCTGCTGAAGGTCCGCCACAAGAAATTAACGAAAATGCTGAGTTAGACCAGTATTTACAGAGTAAAGGTTTTAGTGGAACCGCGGTTGTTGTGAAAAATGGTAAAGTACTTTTGAATAAAGGATATGGATTGGCAAATCAGGAGAAAAAAATACCGAATAATTCAGAAACAACATTTTATATTGGCTCCATTTCAAAGGCGTTTGTAGCAACTGCGATTATGCAGTTAAAAGATCAAAATAAACTTCAAACAGAGGATACAGTAGCGAAATATATTCCAGATTTTCCGCAAGGTGATGGAATTAAGTTAGTGCATCTACTAACTCATACATCAGGAATTCCGGAATATGAAGCTGGAGCGGACGATATTTCTCATGAGGAATTGTTAAAGAGAATTGGACAACAAAAACGTTTAGCGAATCCAGGAGAGAAATGGAAGTATTCAGATTCTAACTATTCCATACTTGCGTATATTGTTGAGAAAGTGAGTGGACAACCATTAGAAGAATATATTAAACAGCACATTTTTGATGCTATTGGCATGAAACATTCAGGTTTTGGAAGGGCATTAGAGCAAACAAAATATCCTTCTACTGGTTATAAAATCGTAAATAATAATATGACAACGCCTGCTATTCCAAGTATGTCGCAACTCTATGGGTGTGGGGATATATATACGAGCGCAAATGATTTATATCTATTTAACGAGGCGCTATTCTCTGGAAAACTCATTTCAAAAGAGAGCTATGATCAAATGTTTACGGCCTTCAAAAAAGATTATGGATTTGGTTGGTATGTGAATCCAGGAAGTTATTCTAATCATGGTGTAATGCCTGGTTGGAATTGCTTAAATGGATTTAGTAAAAACGGAAGTGTATATGTTGTTTTACTATCTAACGTTCAAAACAATATTAAATCATTTGGTAAGGTTAATAATGACATTTATACAATGCTACAGCATATTGAAGTGTGAGAGACTATCTTTTGAGATGGTCTTTTTTTAGGGGTAATTTGAGGGATAGTATATCTATATATACATCAATTAAAAAACCGACATAAAACCCCTCTTTTTAGGTGGGAGAGAGCATCTGGCCATGCATAGAAGCGGTCAGGGCCTTTTTCTGCCACATGCGAAGTAAAAACAGAAAGAGTAAACGAGTGTAG
>NZ_JBALQK010000005.1:0-269 GCF_036965845.1 Bacillus sp. JJ1127
ATTTAACGATTTACATACGTGTCAAACCAAAGCTGAATATATCCAGCAGTTACACGCTGAGCCTCCATTAAACGCTTACCTGTCATTGGTGTAACCTCAGCACGCCATTTATTTGCATAGTCTTGCGATACGGCTGCTTTTACAAACCAATCTTTCGTATTATCATTTACAATGCTAGGGAAATCTTGCTTTGCAGCTACTGCTGATGCATGGATCCAATCTTCAGGATTTGTACCTTTCCAATTCCAATATCCATTTCCATCATTCAC